>JAKFXC010000005.1 GCA_021731625.1 Candidatus Omnitrophota bacterium | reverse complement strand
TGCCCCTGCTTTGGCGCAAGCGGAAGTTGGGGTAGCGATGGGGACAGGAACAGATGTGGCGATTGAAAGCGCCGGGATCACTTTAGTTAAGGGTGATCTCAATGGAATCGTGAAGGCCTTGCGTTTAAGTCGTTCCGTTATGAAAAATATCCGGCAGAATCTTTTCTTTGCTTTTATTTATAATACGCTGGGTGTGCCCATTGCTGCAGGAATTTTATATCCCTTCTTCGGCATACTATTGAGCCCTATGATCGCAGGGGCTGCGATGGCATTTAGTTCCGTCAATGTTATTGGAAATTCTTTAAGGTTACATGGATTAAAACTAAGTTAATGGGGGATTGGATCGGTCATTCGTAAACAAGATCGGCATATGCACCGCAATATTAAGATACTTTTGACATCGAAACCATTTTGTAGCCACCATCGGATGCCTGACAGTTATAAGTAAACAGGTTCTTATATGGTAACCAGTCGCAAGTGAAAAAGCTGCCGCATAGAACAGCCACCGCAAAACCGCACTCAGAAGCCGTCTAAAACAACGCGTGTCCAGGTCGGCGACATAACTGCGGACCAACGGGCGATTGCTGTGGACCAAATAAGCAATCTCGTCTGAGTCGTGACCGGGGGAAGATCATCTGCTTTTGCGAGCCGTGCCTTTTATTAAATTTCCACCCAATACCATTGACTTGGGTAATGAGGCCGTCGAAGGAAACAAGGAGGGAATTTAGAACATGGAACAGGTTTTACTTCACTCTTGATAATAAGAATTTTGGCCCATTGCCAAAGCGATCTGTGCTTTTTTTAACTCTTTGCCTAAATAGGCAATGTGGCTTTTGTCGGTCAACCACTCAATCCCTTCCTTCTTTTCATACTTAAAAATAGCCTCACAAATGTCCTGGGGAGTGGTTCCCCGGAAAACCGCAATAATTTTATTGTCTTTGTCGCAAATAGCCACATCAATGGTTAATGTGGAAAAATCCACCCGGATCAACACATAGATTCCGGTCCTATCCCGGTGAAAATCTTTGTAGGGATCAAATTTCGGAGCGTCAATGACGGGGCAATGTTCGTCAATCTCTTGCTTGGCCCAATAATATTTACTTTTAGCGTCCATGGACATACTAATTGAGGGATGGTTGGTTTTCCCGGACCCGATTTTTAACTTTGGGCGGCAAACGTGGTTCTTGGGATGCCATTTCTTTGACCAGGGGTGATGGTTGCCTCGGATGAAACATCCGGTGCAGGTCATAAAGGAAGGGATATCTTAGGAAATGGTTGGCCCTCTTAACGATGGCCTGGGTCTCCTCAACCGTGGCGCCTTCCGCACAATCGTACGCATAGCCGTAACCTTGCTTGGCCTTGACGCTTTGATCATAGATCTTGGTGATCCCAAAATTTTCCGGTTCCGCAATGATGGGAGAACCTTCCACCAGATTAAAAATCGAAATCCAGTTGATTCCTACGTTGTATTTCTTCTTCAGCATCATGATAAAGTCGACTGTGTTTTCCATCTCATCAACGGTCTCCGTCGGGAATCCGATCATGCCGTAGATGTCCACGTTGATCCCCGCCGCATGCAAAGTCTTGATGCACTCAACCGCCGCGGCCGCGCTTTTTTGCTGCTTGCGCATTAAGTGGATGATCCGATCATTTCCCGACTCAACTCCTAAAGCCATGGACAGGCATCCGGAACGCTTCAAGAAGGCGGCAAACTCCGGGTTTGCGAATTCCTCCTGGCAGTTGGCCCGACAGAACCACTCAACTTTTAACCCTTCCTTGATAATGGCCCCCGCGATTTTGTTCAAATACGCCGCTGGCAAGGAAGGATCAATAAACTCAAAGCGATTAATTCCATGCTTTTTCTGCAGCTCTTTGATGCAGGATATGACAAAACTCTCGCCGGTCATGGAAAAAGCACCTCCGGTCGTGGGGTAGGAACAAAAGGCGCACTTGTTCCAAAAGCAACCCCGCAAGGTCCTTAAGGCCAGCGCCGGCTCCGCGTAATCCTTAAGGTCGAACCCGGAATAATCAGGGATATGATACTCGGCAAGCTTCATTTTGAAACCGACTTTACTCGAGGGAGTATAATGATCGCCATCTTTATAATACAAATTCTCAATATCATGCACGGGTTGTCCTTCTCTGCGGGCCTTGATAAGATTTGCCAATCCTACTTCACCTTCAAACACCATCAAAGCATCAATGTAAGGGGTCATGCGCGCGGCCGACGTCAATGTGTCCAGATACGCCGTCACCTGCGAGCCGCCAAGCAGGACGAACGCCTGGGGATTGTTTTTTTTGATCAACCGGGCAATGATGAGCGAGCAGAGCAGCTGGTCAGGATAGATGGCGGAGATGCCGATCACCGCCGAGGGGGAGGCCTCGATGACCGGCCGCAGCATGGACTCCAAAATCTCGTCGTATTTGTGAGTGCTTTCAAATTTGGTCAAGACATCATTGAGCGACAAAGGCGGCTGCTTAAAAATCATGTTCTTTGCCCTGCGAACATAAAACAGCGCCTTTCTACCCCAGTTCTTAACGAACTTGCGAAACGCCACACCTAACGGATTTTTCTTCTTTCCAGCCACAACCGTCGTGCGCGTCAAAATCGTCCCGGCATTGCCTGGTTTGCACGAAACCAGGAACTTCTCAATTTTGCCCAACGTGTTAAAAAGCGTATTTGTTTTTTTATAGGCCATGTCCAGGTCGAGGACACGGGTGGAAAATCCTTTATCGTTAAGATAAGCCAGCAAGCTGGGGATGCCCGCCGGAGCAATCGGAATACCTTCAATCAGCGGCGAGAAAATAATGACGACATCTGCAGGTTTTTCACTCATGGATGTACCCCCAAAGAAATTATGGTCAGCTGAAATCGATTTATAATAAGGTCATTTTAAGAAAAATACTAACACTATTTTTTCTGAATATTCTTTGGATTAAACACCGATATCACTTTGATTCCCAACACTTTTTGCGCCTGCGCCCCTAACCCTACCCAATAAAAACTGCGGTGTTTGGAATAAGGATCAATTTTGACCACGGTGCCCTCAAACCAACCGGTCTTATTTCCCAAATTTGAATCTAAAAAAACTTTGACCTGATCGCCGGTGCGGATTTCTTCCATGGGCTTAAAGTTTACATATTCACTGGGCCTTGTCAAGCATTCTGAGTGCTTGACTTTTTTTGTTTCAGCTCATAAAATGTAAAACTATGTTTGCATTATTTTTGATCATTCTTGGAATATCTTCGCGCGTCTTCGTCCATACGCCGCAGTTTACCGCGATCCTTGCTGTGGCCATGTTTGGCGGCATGTATTTAAACCGGGTCCAGGCCTTGCTGGTGCCGCTGGCATTGATGATGGTCACGGATATTATTTTGGGTTTTCACGACACCATGTTCTTTACCTGGGGCAGTATGCTGTTAGTTAGCGCCATGGGCATATGGCTTAAAGAGCGCAAAAATTTTGTAACCGTTTTAGCTGGCAGCATTTTTGCCTCAGTGGTATTTTTTATCATAACCAATTTTGGTGCGTGGCTGTCCCCGCTGTACCCTCATACGTGGGCAGGTTTGCGTGAATGCTACATCGCCGCGATCCCATTTTTTAGAAGCACATTAGTGAGTACAGTGGCGTATAGTTTGGTTTTATACGCCGGTTATGAGTGGGCTTTGAAACGCAGTCAAGGCACGGCCCTGGCGCGTCTGTTCTGACAATTCCATATCGTTCAGGGAAATTCCTGTTTCAATCAGGAGCAGTCCCGCTGCGGTGATCCGGGCAACCGGTAGTCCGAAAACCTGACGGTATTTCAAGCATTTACCCGCGTGAGACGGTGTAAAGCGCATATATTGAGCAAGGTCTTACGGGAGACCCTCAATCCGATTTCGGTTTGAGGGTTTTTTGTTTTATTAGGAAAGGCATTAACATGAAAAATTTTTCGGCTTTAATGTTTTTAGGCGTATTAACAACTCCGGTGTTCGCAGGCCCGGTCGATTTGGACAGAATCCAGGTGATTTCCAGCCGATTGGCTCAGAACGACTATAAGCTTTCGTCCGACGTGACAGTCATCGATGAGGAGGCGATCAAAGCGTCTAATGCCCGGACCGTTTCCCAAATCCTTTCCCAGCAGTTGGGGGTGCATGTGTATGATAACAGCACCATCAAGACCGCGACCATCGACATCCGCGGTTTTGGGGACACGGCCAGCCGCAATGTTTTGGTGTTGGTCAATGACCGTAAAGTGAACCCCGTGGATATCTCCGGCCCTGATTTACTGCAAATCCCTTTGGACACCGTCGAACGTATTGAAATTATCCGCGGCACGGCAACGGTGCTTTACGGCGACAACGCGGTGGGCGGCGTGGTCAATATCATCACCAAAGAAGGCAAAGGAAAATTGTCGGGGAAAATCAGCGGCACGTACGGGAGTTTCGACGCCCGGGGCACCAGCGCCCAGATCTCTGGGAGCACCAAACATATCGCCTATTATTTGTATTCTAATTATGACGACAACCATGGTTACCGCCAAAACAGCGATGTGCTCAATAAGAATTTTCAGACCCAATTGAGTTCTAAACTTGCCGATTGGCTGAAAGTGGGGGTGAATGCCACCTGGCACCAAGATGAATATGGCTTGCCGGCGGGCTTAAGCGGGGCCCAAATCGAACAATTGGGCCGTCGAGGGACCAGGGCTCCCTCGGACAAGGCGTTTACCAAGGACCGGGCCATACAATCCACATTTGATGTCAGTCCTTTGAATGAAGACTTGGGGCATTTGGTCATGGACCTTTCTTACCGCGACCGCGACACCTATGCCGATTTTGTCAGCCAAGGTATAGCCACCAAACGCAACAGCAATACCTTAGGGTGGACCAGCAAATACCTTTTTGATAAGACCATCTTGGACCATGAAGTCAATTTGGTGACCGGGTTTGATTACTACAACGCGGACCAGAACATTTTTGGCAGCGGCTTTAGCACCGATGATATCACCATTTCCAAGAAGGAATATGGGGCCTATATTTCCAGTGCATTTGAAATATGGAACCATGTGTTTATGACCGGAGGGACGCGCTACCAAAAGAATTACTACACATTCGACGTGAAGAGCGGAACCAAGGCATACCTCAAACAAAATCCCGATGAGCACGCCTCCATGGTGGGACTCAAGTACGAATATGGCAGGGCTTCGAACATCTTTGCCAATGCGCAGCAGACCTTTCGTTTTTTGGCAACGGATGAGTGGTACGATACGTTTAATGGCTTAAACACCAATCTTAAACAGCAGAAAGGGATCCAATATGAAGTTGGGTTGAAACACAATTTTGATGACTATGTCACGGTGCATGTGACTCCTTATGTGATCAAATTACGGAATGAGATTTTCCTTGATCCGACGGCCGGAGGGGGATTTGGGGCCAACAATAATTACGACCGCACCTTGCGCAAAGGGATCGAGGTAGGGCAGACTACGGATGTGCTAAAATTTCTGCCCCATCTTGAACATGTGCACCGTCTGAATATTTCCACCGGATACAATTACCAAAACCCGGAATTCGATGGCGGGGCATTTGACGGCCGCCTGATCCCGATGGTGCCGGAACATCAAGCCAATGCGGTGGTGACTTTAGGGATTTTAGACCATTATAATATATCGTTGATTGGTACCTATGTGGGGGAACGTTTTGCCATTAATGATACCAATAATACCACCACACCGCTGAAGGCCTATTTTACTTTAGACGGAAAGGTGGTTTATGATTCCGATCCTTTTGAATTGTTTATTGCGGTCAATAATATTTTTGAGCAGAAATATTATTCACTGGCGATCAAAGGGACCAATTCGAACAACAAGGATTTTTTCCCAGCTCCCGAACGAACTTTCACCGCCGGCATGAGCGTGAAGTTTTAAATTTTATTTGCTTTCCTGACTGATCCATTGGAAGATGAGGCCATGCGAGGGCTTCCATTGAATAAGATCTTGAGCGTGGCAGTTTTGCTCCTATGTATGGCCATTGGTTTGTGGATCGCTCAGCGCCAACCCTTGTGGAACGATGAGTTTTTTAGCCTGGTCTCTAGCGTCCATAATCCCTCGTATCAGGACATGTTCTCCGGCCGCATTGCCGAGGGGAATAACACGCCGCTTTTTTATGTTGTGCAAAAACTTTTTTTAGGAATCACCGCATATAAATATCCAGAACCATGGCTGCAAGGGAACTGGAGTTATGTGGACACGTATTCCCAAACCTTCCTGCGCCTGGGGCCGGTGCTGTTTGTAGCCCTGTCGCTGGCCCTGGTGTTTTATTTTTTTGCGCAAAAATATTCCCCGTGGACGGGGCTGCTGGCGGTCGTGGTTTACTTTTCCTCGTACATGGTGTGGGTGCATTGGGCTGAATTCCGGCCATATGGATTGGTCATGTTTTTGTCCACCGTGCAATTTATGTGTTTGGACCTGGTTTTAAAAGCAAAGTCGAATGCGGACTCCGCATTGTGGTGGCTTGTAGTAGTTCACATTTTACTAAGCCTCACATCCATCTTAACCCTGGGGCAAATCCTCGCTGCGTCCATGGTTGTGTGGTTTTGGAAACACAGAGATTTTAAGAAGTATATTTTTTTGACATTCCTACCCCTGGCCATCGGCCTGTTTTATTATTCCCAGGCCCCCAAATTTCAATTCTATTATGATTTGTCGCCGGAACAACTGCTGCGGGACAATGTTTCCCGCCAGCGGTTTTATGTGCTGATGATTTTTGGTGTCTGTGCCCTGATGGGATTGTTCAAAGACCGCCTGGCCGCTTTACGGCGCGTCCATTGGCAGGAACTGGCGAAACCTTTGCCCTATTTCATTTTCCTGGTTTTGACATTGATCTTTACCGCTGTGGTGATGTTTGTCTTTGGGTTGAAACAGACCGGCCACCAGGGGTTTCCCATCACCAGCCGCTATTTTATTTATTTAACACCGTTGGGCGTTTTTGTGGCGGTTTGGGCAGCGATGGCCCTGTGGCGTTCATTTGCCGTCTACCCAATTGTTCGCCTGGTCCTTGGCCTGGTGATGGTTTTTTGGTTGGTGCAAGGTTTTAGTAAAATTGTTCCCCGGGCCCTGCAGGCCATTGCCGGAGGATAAATTGATGCGCGTCTGGCTGATACGGATCAGCACTTTATGCATTTTTTTTGTCCTCTCGGCGCTGTGGCTGGGGGCTGCCGCCAAAAAACCTTTGTGGAATGATGAACTGTATTCGCAGACATCCAGCGTGCGGGGTCAGAGTTACCTGGATATGTTGACGGGGCACATTCCCGAGGGGAACATCACCCCCTTGTTTTATTTTTTACAAAAAATCCTGCAGGACCTGACAAAGTACCAAACCCCCCAAGCTTGGGTCAATGGCCATTGGGACGTCCAGGACCCGTACTCCAATGTGTTCTTACGTATTCTTCCGGTGCTGTGCATGGCAGGGGGGGTGTGCATCATTTTTTATTATTTCAGCCGGCGGTTTAACGTTTGGACGGGGATATATGCGCTGATGGTCAGTTTGACCTCATTTATGGTGTGGTCTTACGCGTTTGAGGCCAGGCCATATGCCTTATGGTTTTTGCTGACCGCCCTGCAGATGATCGCGGCTTTGTCTTTGATCGACGCCCCGCCGGCAGATAGAAAACGCTTGATGGTCTATTTAATCATCATCAACATGCTGCTAGGGTTCACCGTCGTCTTTAGTGTGATTCAAAACGTAGCGGTCTGCGCCCTAACGTGGTCCCTGCGCATAAGGCAGTGGCGTTTTTACCTTTTGGCGCTGGTCCTGCCGGCCGTAGTTTCTTTCGGGTATTACCTCTTATGCCCGAAGTACCAATTTTGGTTAGCGGAGAGTTTTATGAAATTATTGGGCGCTAGCTTACCCATCGATCGCATGGCCATCATCGGTGTAGGGTTCTTGGTCTGGCTTTGGATGGCGTTCACGCAGGCGGCTCGACTGGAAAGGTGGGGGGCAGCCATGCTGTTTTCCGCCATCATTTTTATGGGCTGCTGGCTGATTCTATTGAAATTTAAAATGGCAGCAACACCCAGCCACGAGGGCTTTCAGGTCTCGAACCGGTATTTTATGGTCTTGGCCCCCGTCGGCATTATTATGACCACCATGGCGTCCTATTATTTAGCGGTCGTGCCTACAGGCGTCCTGCGGTATATCAGCTGGGGGATGCTTTTGGGCTTGCTTGGGTATAGAATTCTAAAAATTTTACCTATAGCCACTTAGAGATTTTCCTGCTGTCCCAACACAAAAAGACACTGAGGCCGAGCAGCCCCAGCCCAGCCAGCAATGCGAATAAAGCAATCAAATAACTGCAGACGGTATGAAGCCCGTTATGGAAGCTGAAGCGGACAAGGTGTTCTCCGGCGGGGAGATAAATGCTTTTGAAGGCAAGGTTGGCCAAATAGATGGGTATGGGTTTGCCGTCAACGCGGGCCCGCCAGCCAGGATGATAGGAATCCGCATAAACCAGCCAAGCCCCGGTTGAGAGCACGTTGGCCTTGATCTCTAGGTGATCGGCGCTGTAGTGGGTCACCGATGCTTCTCCCGGCGGCCCGGTGTTTAAAAGATTTTGATTGCTGCCTTCTTTTTCCTTCTCTGGAGTTTTAAGCACCACCGTATTTAGGACATCCGCTTTCAAAGCCATGAATTCCAATTGTTTCGGCTCAGAGGACAGCAGGGCATTGGGTACTAAACGCAATTTAGGTTGCGTGCAACCCGAAATGATTTTTAAGTTTTGAGGGTTGAGCACATTGAGCATGGCAAACGCCTCGGTGTTTTTAGGGACAAAGTCTTGCCTTAAATCGGTCACGCAGGGTTCGAATTGAGTAAAGCTATAGGCGGCCGCGTATTTAATGCCTTGGTCGCTTTTTGCTGAATATTGCATGCCCCAAGCGTCTTTTTCCCAACCTTGCGACGGCAGGTCAGTCCTTTGTTCCTGATAAGCCATCCGGTGGGTTTTGACGGTGTACAGATATGGTGCATCAGCGGGATGTTCGAAAAAGACCGATTTTTCCACCGAGCGGTATTGGAATGAACACACATCGATCACAGAAGCAAGAAGTAAAATGGCGATGCCGACGGCCGAAGCATTGGCCCATTTTTTGGAATAGGCCAAGACCCCGATGACCATGGCCGATAGAGAGTACATCATCATCCGGAATCCAGGGGTGGTAAAACCAAACTCCGCCAGCAGGGTATTGAGCGACGGGTGGGCTTGGGTGATGCCCTTCAGGTAGGCGGCACTCAGTCCCTGGCTATCGAATAAAAAAATAAACAGGAAGGGCATTAAAACAAGGTACCAATATTTTGACCTGGACCGTTGGGACCAAAAATGTTCCCAGCCAAAACCCGCGCAGATAAGGATCAAAGGTTTGAGCAAGCCAAACATGAGGCCGATGTGGCGGTAAAAAGACATGCCTGGGAAAAAATAAGCGGCCACGGCAAAAAAACCGCCGAAGGAGAGCCAAAGGATGGCGATGGTGCTTGCCCAAAATGCCTGGTTGACCACGGAACGGTTGTTTATCAACGACCACAGCAGAAACCCTAACGGGAGCGCCCCCAAATAAATGCTCCAGTTATTTCCCAGCACCAGCCATTCCAAAAGTTTTGGAAAGGTGCTGGTGTCCCCGTACGTTAAGAAAATTCCTAAGCTATTGTAGGAAGAGGTTCCGCGGTAAGGCATGTTCGCGAAATGGGAGATGCCTGCGAATGAATAAAAAAAGACCAGGCCTAGGCCGGCCACAGCCAAACAGGGAATGACATTGTTCGGTGTCAGGACCAAAAGGGACTTCCAGGCGTCATTTTTGTGCAGGACAAAAATCAAGCATATAAAGAAAAATGCAAAGACCCATAAGAAAGGAAAATACAGCGTGTTCCCGACCGTCCATAATACAATGGCCGCGCCGGTCAGCCAGAACCATAAAGGGTTTTTTCCCATCCAAAATCGGACCAAGAAATAAGCCGCCAATGGAAACAGGTAAAATATGCGCAATTCAAAGAAGATTTGTCCCCAAACGGAATGCATGCAGACGGCCCCGAGGCAAACCATCAGGATGGTGGAGAGCCGTTTGAACAGGATGCGCGCCAGGCAAAATGTGCCCAAAAGGAAAAAAAGGTGTTCCAAGGCCAAGGATAACTTAAACAGCCAAAGTACGTCTGTGATGCGAAATACGTATCCAAGGAACATGCTGACATATGAAGCAGGCGTCAAAGCAAATATCTGCCAATAGCTTGCAGGCAAACCATACGCGTAATGGGGCATCCATTGGGCCAGCGCCCCTTCATAAAAAAGATGATTGTAGAAGAAGTAAAAAATGTTAAAGGTGAGCAAAGTATCATGGTAGGGAATGATCCGGGCATTAAAGTAGGGAGCAACAAAAATGGCGAGCAGCGATGCTACGACAAGGAAAACGTATCTGTGCAGGAAAACCCGGAACATCATAGGAATGAATAGGTTAACACCAATAATTTATGATGTCAAAATCAATAGCGTATGCTACGATGCGCTTTGCGAAAGGATGAAATTCTTTCATGAAAGCCGATCGAAGCCCCCTGCAGGACCATTCCTTCACCAAAACTTTACTTTATTTAGGCATTGTTGCCATTGTCATCAACTTAGACCGCATTTTACTGGGAGAAAACTGTCCCATCCGACGTATTGATGTCACCGATGTTTATCTCGCGAAATTCCAGTATTTAGGCCAATTCTGGAGGCAGCCTTTCGATTTTGCCTGGAACGCCGCCTCTTTTCGGGGCTGGCCCAGCTATTTGGAAAGCGTCCAGCCCCAGCATTTGTGCTCTCTGCTCTCATCCTTCCTGCCCGCAACTTTGTCCTTCACCATTTTTCAAGTCCTTGTGGATGCCCTGACGTTGATTGGGACATTTATGTTCTTTTATAATTTTCTGGGGTTTCGTTACGCCACTGCTTTATATGCCAGTTTATTTAACCTGGCCATGATTTATTGGTTTAATGAAAACCCTTTTGTCACCCAGGTGGCGTTTGTCCCGCTCATTGTGGCAGTCACGTCCATTGGAAAGCGGCCCATCGGCACGCATTTAAGGCTGGTCTTTTTGATTTTGAGTTTTTTGATGACTTTCCCTCCTTATAATGTGCCGCTGTCGCCGATCGTCCACCTGGCGTGCGTCTATTTCTTGTCTGAGAAGAGTCGAAGGAAATTGAATGTGCAACTGGCCGCGCTGGTGTGGGCGGTTTTTACGGTATTTTATTTTCCCAATTTGCTGGGTTATCTACTCCACTGGGACCAAAGCAACCGCACGTTGTGGCATATAGAGGCGGCCCCTTTTAGTTGGGGGTCTTTGATCGCGCATTTGCGGCATATGGATTTTTGGTTTCCCCCCATCTGTGTGGTGGCGATGTTTAGTTTTTGGAAGCGCTGGAAAACCATGGCCTTGGTCGCCGCTATCCTGGTCGTTTTGTTCATCATTTCTCAAAGCGGTTTTTGGCTGGGGTTCCCTATCCTCAAGGCCACCGCTTTCGCCTGGGGGAGGTTGTACTATTTTATCAGTTTCTTTTTTGTTCTATGGATTGCTTATGTAATCGAGAAGAACCCGCGGGAAGTGAATTCAAAAAATATCCTTATCAATACCGCCAAAGCGCTTGTGTGCGCCGCGATCGGGTTTGCCTGTTTAAAAACCCAACCATCGCTGGTGGGCCGGACATTCTTTGTCCTGGGCATGATGTCCAGCTTATACCTGCAATTCAATGTCTTAAAGTTTGCCACCAGCGGCATTAAATTCGTGGGGCTTGCGGCCCTGTTCCTTTATCCTTTCCATTTCTTTTATATATTTTTTTATAGCCAGCCGCATTACGCGCTGCTCAAGCACGACCCCTTCGTTTATAAAAATTCTTTTGAACCCTTCAGGGTGGTCTCGGTTTCAGAAACGTGTTTTACGCACACATTTTATCATGCCCAAGCCGCCATCAAAGGGTTGGAGACCTTCGACGGGGCTTCCGTGTTTTATGATAAGGATGACGCGGCCAACTGGTATCAATACGTGACCAAAGATGCCGACTATTGCACCTTTTATACTTGGAACAATAATTTATACATGGGCAGTGCCATTTGGGAAGCCCACCCGGACCGGGTGCTCAAATGGCTGCGCTTAAATAATGTCGCCTTCATCAGGGCGGAGGTGCCGCTTAAGAATAAAGGCATTGTGCTGGACCAGGAAAAAACCATTTCCGCGACGTGGTGGCGGCTGAACCTAAAGAAAGTAAAACCCGCGTATTGGACCTGGCAATTGTACCGGATCAAGGACCCCTTAAGCCGGGTGGTGGCAGCTCCGCGAAAATCATTATTGGATGAGGGGGGGCAAATGCTCGCGGACAATGCCATTTTTGATGCTTTGGAAAATATCCCTTTGCGAAACATTGGGCTGGACTCGTATGTTCCCAGTCGTTTAGAATGGCACGGCACGTTCGACGATCAAGAACTGTTGGTGAGCACCAATTACGATAAAAATTGGCAGCTGTGGGTGGACCAGAAACCCGTTGATCTTCTGCAGCCAGGACCTTTTGGCATGCTGAGGGTCCCCGGGCTCAAGGGCGAGCATACCTATGTGTTACGCTACAGCGACAACTCATTTTTATACATGGTGATGGCGATGATCGTCGGTTTATGGCTGCTTTTTATGTATGTGCACTATTTAGCTAGATTCGAGAAAAATTTATGGATGCGCGCCAAGAAATCATAGCCAAATTAAGGTTGGCCATTGCCAATCGCAAAGTGAATTTTTTGATTGCCATTCCCACGTATAATGAAGTGGACAATATTTTGGAATTGATCCGCCGCATTGACGCCAGGGTCTTGGCACCAAGGGAAATCCTGGTCATTGATGATGGATCTCCCGATGGGACAGCCGATGCCGTGAGGACCCAAGCCAAAAATATTCCCGGGGTGCATATTTATAAACGGGCCGGAAAACTTGGGCTGGGATCGGCGTACCTTGCCGCATTTTCCATCGCCATCGACGCCGGGTTTCCATATGTGATCACCATGGATGCGGACCTTTCCCATGATCCGGTGGTCATCAATGCCATGATAAGTATCGCACCCTTGAATGATTTGGTCATCGGTTCCAGGTATTGCGACGGGGGGAGCATCCCGAATTTCGAATTGTGGCGGCGGTGCATGAGCAAGGGGGGCAATTTTCTGGCCAAAATGCTCTTGGGGGTCAAGGCCCGGGACTGCACGTCGGGGTTTCGTTGTTACCGGACACAAGTGCTGAAAGCTTTGAAGGTCGAGGGCAACATAAAATCCAGGCAATACATTTTTCTGGTGGAAATTTTATTGTGGTTAAGCATCAACCAATGCCGCATTGATGAAGTGCCGATCGAATTTAACCAGCGGACGATGGGGAAAACCAAGGTCAGTCCGTCGGAGTATTGGCATGCCTTGGAGCGGATCTTCGATTTGTGCATCAAAGTGCGCCTGTTTAAACATAAAATTTTGGATTAATCCTCATGGCCTATACCCTTGTTACGGCATGCCCGGTGTGTGGTTCACATCACAAAGACCTGTACTATAAAGGCACCCAAGCCACAGAGTCCAATCGCTTAAGTCACCAGGCCGACTATGCCTGCACCTCCAGCGGCTATGGCCGCTTTCCCGATATTTACCAATGCCGCGATTGCCGCCTCATATACTCCGGTCAACGACCGTCCACAGAGGACCTTCACCAATTGTATGCGCAAGTCGAGGATGAGGTCTACTTGAAAGAAGAGGCGGGGAGGGTAAAAACCTTTGAGAAGGCGCTGCTGGACCTAAATGCCTTGTGCCCGGACAAGGGCAAGCTGTTTGAATTCGGTTCTTATACGGGCGTCTATTTGGAGCTGGCCAAAGCCCAGGGGTGGGAGGTGAGTGGGGTTGAGCTATCCGACTGGGCCCGCGGCATTGCCCAAAATAAACGCGGCCTGTCGCTTTTTAAATCCATTGATGAAATAAAACACCCTCGCCAGAATGCCTTTGATGCCGTGGTGCTGTGGGACGTGATCGAGCATGTGCACGACCCCTCTGCCATGGTGGCTGAGGCTTCCCGATTGCTTAAGCCGGGTGGTATGCTGGGCTTAAGCACCATGGTGCTCGACAGCGTCAGCGCGAGTTTACTCAAATCCAAATATCCGTTTCTTATGGAGATGCACCTCATTTATTTTACCCGGCCGACCTTAATCCGCCTTCTGGAGACGCAGGGGTTTGACATTTGCCAATTCAATCGCCACGCGCGTTATGTGAGCTGGGGTTACCTGGCCAACAAAATGCCGCAACTGTCGTTTTTGAAGAACAGCCCGGCGGTCAGCCGCGCTTTGCAGAATAATTTTTTCTGTTTATCTGCGGGTGTCAGGGACGTCTACGCCAGAAAGAGGGCGCGATGAATTATCTCATCACCGGAGCCACCGGTTTTGTGGGCACGCATTTTATCAGGGACTTAAAATCCCGCGGCCACACCATTCATGGGATCGGCACGCATGTCCCATCGCCGTCGGGAGAATTGGCCGGCATCGGTTTTCACTCGATGTCTTTGATGGATTATAAGAGCCTGCACACCTTGCTAAAAGACATTCAGCCTGATCAAATTGTCCATTTGGCCTCGGCCAGTTCGGTGGCAGCCAGCTGGGAGTCGCCCAACGCCTGTTTCGTCAACAACACCAATATTTTTTTGAATCTGGTGGAGGCGGTGCGGGAACTCAAATTGCGCTGCCGGGTGCTGTCGGTGGGCTCATCGGAAGAATATGGCGTGCTGACCGAGAAAGACGTCCCGATCCGCGAAGACCATAGCTTGGCCCCGGCGAGTCCATATGCCGTGGCCCGGGTGGCCCAGGAACAGCTTTCCCAGGTGTATTCCCGTGGGTATGGACTCGACATTGTGTGCACCCGTTCGTTCAACCACATTGGGCCCGGCCAGAGCGAGCGATTTGTGGTGAGTTCTTTTGTCAAACAGGCTGTGGCGGTCTCCCGCAAACAGCAGAAGGAAATTTTCGTCGGCCGCATCGACATTGTGCGGGATTTCATCGACGTGCGGGACGTCATCCAGGCGTACGCCGTGATTCTAGAAAAGGGCAAGCCCGGCCAGGTATACAATGTGTGCACGGGAAAGGGGCATTCTCTGCAAGATGTATTGGAACACATCTGCCGGCGGCTTGATATTCCCATGGCTGCCAAGACCAAAGACGCCCTGTTGCGTCCGGTTGAGAACCGCATGATTGTGGGGGAGAATGCCCAGCTGCGGGCCTTGGGATTCCAACCTCAATATGACTTATCCAAGTCGCTGGATGATATGATTGCCTGGTGGCAAAATCAGATCTCTGCTTAATTACCCCTTGACACTCCTAGCCTACGATTTATAATCATGTTCAATTATTGAACTCACCTAACTCCCTATGCCCACGGATGATTTAAACGAACGCGAATTTGAACTCATCAACATTGTGGGCGCCCGCCTAGCCAAAAACCAGCGCGATTTGTCCCGCCACATGCAGCTTTCCCTAGGCATGACCAATATGATCTTAAGGCGCATGGTCACCAAAGGATATATCCGTATCCATCAGCTCAATTCGCGCAAAGTGCAGTACCTACTCACCCCCAAAGGGTTTTCCGAAAAGATGCGCAAATCGGTGACATATACCCTGAAAACCATCCATTCCATCAGCCTCATCAAAGAAAGCCTAAGAGCGGTGCTCTTAGGATTATACCGAGGGCAAGAACGCAATTTTTTTGTGGTTGGCAAATCGGATTTGGCCTTTTTGATTGACGTGGTTTTAAAAGAGGAAAATTTGCTGGATTGCCAGGTAAGCCATTTTGAAGATTTTCCTAAGGCCAATGTGGAAGGAATTGTCCTGGTGTGTAAGGAACATGAACAAATTTCTTACTCAGGGCGCAGCATCAATCTGATCCATGAACTGGCCAAAAAAGAAGGTTTATTGGTTAACTAAGGCGGAGGCATTGGATGGACATATCGATTTTAAAAGGCAAGACAGTCCTCATCACCGGCGGGACCGGGTCATTCGGCAAGAAATTTATCCAGATTGTGCTCAAGCACTGCAAACCTAAACGCCTGATCATTTTCAGCCGGGATGAACTCAAGCAATTTGAAATGGCCCAGCGGTTTAACCCTCACCAGCACCCCTGCCTGGATTATGTTTTGGGGGACGTGCGGGACGCCAACCGTTTAAACCAGGCCTTCAAGGGGGTGGATTTTGTCATCCATGCCGCTGCCTTAAAACAAGTCCCGGCCGCGGAGCGCAACCCCGATGAGTACATCAAGACCAATGTGCTGGGGGCCATGAACATCATTCATGCCGCGCAAGAGAACAAAGTCAAACGGGTGGTGGCGCTATCGACGGACAAGGCCTGCAACCCCATCAACCTCTACGGGGCCACCAAACTCTGCGCTGACAAATTGTTTGTGGCCACCTCGACCTACGGGCACCAAAGCGACACCACGTTTTCGGTGGTGCGTTACGGCAATGTTTTGGGCAGCCGCGGGTCCGTGGTTCCCTTTTTTAAAGAACGGGTGAGGACCGGGATTTTGCCCATCACCGATATGCGCATGACCCGTTTTTGGATCACCCTGGACCAATCGGTGTATTTTGTGCTGGAGTCCTTAAACCGCATGAAAGGCGGCGAAATTTTTGTGCCGCGCATCCCGTCGATGAAGATCACCGATTTGGCCAAGGCCATCGGACCCAAATGCAAGCAAGAAAACATCGGGATACGCCCGGGAGAGAAATTGCATGAAATGCTCATCAGCGAAGACGAGGCCCGCAATGCCGTGGCCTTCCAGGATTGCTTCATTGTGCAGCCCAACGCCCATTTGAAGAAGTCATTGGTCAAAGGCAAGGGGTCCTTGTGCCAGGATGATTTTCGTTACACCTCGGGGGACAATGACCGCTGGCTTTCGGTGCGCGATTTGCAGCACATGGTCGACCAAATCGCCGACGACTACTCCATTGAAAAATCCCGTTGGGCCATGGACGACATTCCCGGATAAAGAGGCCATGCAGAAAAAAAGACTATTGATCACAGGAATCAGCGGGCTTTTGGGCAGCAACCTCGCCCATCGGCTCAAAGACCGGTATGAGATCTGGGGGTTTTATCATTCCCATCCCATACGCCTGCAGAACATTGAGACCCGCAGCGTGGATCTGCGTTATAAATTCCACGCCGAGACATTTATCAAATATTTCAACCCCGACGTGGTGGTCCATTGCGCCGCCCAAGCCAATGTGGACACCTGTGAAGAACACCAGGAATTGGCCTGGGACCTCAATGTTAAGAGCACGGCCAATTTATTAAACATCCTTGAGCCGACGGCGGCAAAATTTATTTTTATTTCCACCGATCTGGTTTATGACGGGATCAAAGGTGATTTTAGGGAAGATTCGCCCCTCGGCCCGCGCAATTACTATGGCCGCACCAAGGTGGAGGCGGAACAGTTGGCCCTGTCTCGCCCCGGGACGCTTATCTTGCGCACCAATTTCTTTGGATGGAACATGACCGACAAGCGCAGTTTGGCGGAATGGGTGGTGGAGGAGTTAAGTGCCCGCCGTCCCGTGCAGGGATTTACCGACGCTGTCTTTTCCTCCATCTATACGTTTGATTTGGCGCAACTCCTGCATAAGATCCTGGAAAAAAATCTTTGCGGTGTTTACAATTGCGTCAGTAGTACAGCCGTGTCCAAATATGATTTTTTGGTGCAGGTGGCCAAGAAAGCCGGCTTGGACACCTCGCTGATCAAACCGGTCTCCATCGATGGCAGCGGCTTAAAAGCCGTGCGCAGTAAAAATTTGTCGTTGAATACAGATAAATTAAAAAAAGATTTGGGCAAAAGCATCGTGTCGGTGCAAGAGTGCATCGACCATTTCATCGCCGACCTGCCGGGCCGTTTTCGTGACACCATTCCTGATAAACCTTCCCGCGGACAGTTTTATCCATTTTTAAATACCATTCCCTACGGCCGGCAATGCCTGGATGATGAGGACATTGCCAGCGTTTTGGGATTACTTAAGTCCAGCAATTTGACCCAAGGTCCCAAGATCGAAGAATTTGAATGCGGTTTAGCCGCCGTGACCGGGGCCTCCTATGCCACGGCGGTCAACTCCGGGACCTCCGGCTTGCACGTCGCGTGCATGGCCGCGGGCATCGGGCCCGGCGATGAAGTCATCACCTCGACCAATACGTTTGTGGCTTCCGCCAATTGTGCCGTGTATTGCGGGGCCAAGCCGGTTTTGACCGACATCGATTCCCAAACCTACAATATGTCTTTGCAGGATCTGGCCGCCAAAATGACGACCAAAACCAAGGCGGTCATTCCGGTGCATTTTGCCGGCCAGTCTTGCCCGATGCAAGCCATTGCCGCGCTGGTCAAAACCGCTGAGCGCAAATTCGGCCATAAGATTTTTGTCATTGAAGATGCTTCGCATGCCTTGGGCTCGATTTACCAGGATAAGCCGGTCGGATCTTGCGCGTATTCGGACATGACGGTCATGAGTTTCCATCCGGTCAAACATGTGACTACCGCCGAGGGCGGGTCGATTGTCACCAACGACAAATTGCTGCACCGGAAGTGTCTTTACCTGCGCTCGCACGGCGTCACCAGTTTTGCCGATGAGCTCTTATACAAAGACCGGGCCTACACCAGCCTCGAGGATGACAATCAAAAGGTGCTGGTGCGCAATCCCTGGTACTATGAGCAGCGTTGGCTGGGGTTTAATTATCGCATCACCGATTTGCAATGCGCCTTAGGTGTCTCTCAACTCAAAAAATTGGATTATTTCATCCAGAGGCGTCGGTGGATCGTTCAGGCATATAATGAAGCCTTCCAAGAGTTTTCGATGGTGCAATGCCCGCAGGAGGCGCCGCAATGCCGCAGCAACTTTCATTTGTATGTGCTGCAAATCGATTTTGAGAAATTGGGGATGGCCCGGGTGCAATTGATGAATGCCTTGCGGGAGAAAGGCATTGTGACCCAGGTGCATTATATCCCTGTCCACTCGCATCCTTTTTATCAAGAACGTTTTGGCACCCGCTGGGGGGACTTTCCGATTGCGGAGAAATATTATCAGCATTGCCTGTCGCTGCCTTTGTATCCGGGTTTGACCAATACCGATGTCGCAAAAGTGGTGGGGCTGTTTAAGGAAATCATCGGGAAGGAAATTTGGAACGTGGCCAGTGGGGCGGGAGAACATTGATGGCTAAGACCATGGACATCACCCGTTCATTGGCCTTGCAAGCAAAGGCCCGCCAAAGGATACCCGGCATGGGGCAGCTGCTTTCCAAACGCCCGGACATGTTTTCGCTGGGGGTGTGGCCGTCGTATTACAGCAAGGCCAAAGGCGTTGAAATTTGGGATTTGGACGGGAACCATTACATCGACATGAGCATCGGTGGCATTGGCGCCAACATTTTAGGCTATGCTGACCCGGAGGTGGACCAAGCGGTCAAGGCCGCCATCGATGCCGGGAGTAGCTCGTCGCTCAATTGCCCGGAAGAAGTGTATCTGGCGGACGAACTTTGCCGTTTGCATCCCTGGGCCGAGCAGGCTAGGTTTGCCCGCAGCGGTGGGGAAGCCATGGCCATTGCGGTGCGCATTGCCCGGGCTCACAGCGGCCGCGACAAAGTGGCGATCTGCGGTTATCACGGCTGGCATGACTGGTATTTGGCCGCCAATATCGGCACTGAGAATGCGTTGGGGGAACATTTATTGCCGGGCCTAAGTCCCGTCGGTGTTCCTCGGTCATTAAAAGGCACGGCCTTCACGTTTCGCTACAACAATATCGAAGACCTACAAACCATCATCAAAAATAATGGCCATGATTTGGCGGCGGTGGTGATGGAGCCGGTGCGCAATATGCAACCTATGGCAGGATTTTTGGCAAGCGTGCGGGATTTGGCGCACCAATGCGGCGCCGTGTTTATTTTTGATGAAATTTCGTCGGCTTTCCGCATGAATACCGGCGGGGCGCACCTCATGTATGGGGTCAACCCGGACGTGGCGGTGTTTTCAAAAGCTTTAGGTAATGGGTATCCGATGGCCGCCATCATCGGCACCGCGAAAGTCATGGAAGCGGCACAACGGTCGTTTATCAGTTCAACGATGTGGACCGAACGCATCGGTCCGGCCGCGGCCTTAGCCACCATGAAAAAACATGCGCACATCAACGTGGGGGCGCATTTAATGGACATTGGCAGACAAGTGCAGGAGGGGTGGATGGACCTGGGACGTAAGCATAACATTGCCTTGACCGTCGGTGGTATTTACCCTTTGAGCCATTTTAACTTTGAACATCCCGACCCCTTGAAGTGCAAAGCGTTTTTTATCCAGGAAATGTTAAACCAAGGGTTCTTGGCGTCAACCTCATTTTATCCGATGGCGGCACATACTCTTAAACACGTGGCCGATTATTTGACCGCGGCGTCCCAAGTTTTTGAACAATTGGCAGGGAATATATCAGAAAAAACGTTGAATGCCGCACTAAAAGGTGAGCCCTCCAATGCGGGCTTTAAGAGGGTGACTTGATATGCCGTCACGATTAGTGCTGGGGACGGCACAATTGGGAATGGCTTATGGGATCAATAATGCCGTCGGGAAACCTTCGCCGGCCCAGGCCCGGGACATCGTGGCCCAGGCGTTTCGGTCAGGAATTAAGGAGTTTGATACGGCGCAGGCGTATGGCAACAGCGAAGAAATTTTGGGGAATGCGCTGGCCGATTTGGGCATTACGAACAATGTGCGTTTGATCACTAAACTGGACCCATCCCTGGACTATGGTGATCCTAAGATTTTGCAAGCTGCCTTAAAAAAATCTTTGCAGCGTTTGAACATCAAACGTTTATTTGGCCTTATGCTCCATCGGGAGGACTTGTTGGGATCTTGGAGCAGAAGTCTGGCGCAGGGGCTGAATTCCTTTGTTGAAATGGGTTGGGTGGAAAAGATCGGGGTGTCGGTATATTCGCCCTCGAAAGCCAAGGAAGCGCTGGAGCAGGACGGCATTGATTTTGTGCAGATTCCTTCGAGTATCATTGACCGACGTTTTGATCAGGCCGGCATTTTTGCTCTGGCTCGGGCGCAAAGTAAAAAAGTTTACGTCCGCAGTGTGTTTGCGCAAGGCCTATTGCTTAAAGATCCCAATGATTTGGGGAAGTTGGCATTTGCCCGCCAGACCATTGTTGATGTGGGAGCGTTAGCCCAGAAAAGTGGTTTGAGCATCGAGTCTTTAAGTTTAGGGTATGCCTTGTGCAAATGGCGGGAGGCCATGATTGTGTTCGGGGCGGAGACCGGTGGGCAAGTGGCCCGCAATGCCGCCGGGGCCCGCAAAATGCTGGCTGAACCAACTTTTCTTGCCGCGGATGCCCTGTTTCAACAGGTCGATGAAAAAATTCTTAATCCATCGCTATGGTAAAAAGTGGCGCCCAATTAGATATGGCCAAAGTGGAGCAAATAGTGGGGGAAAAGATTGTCCTGCATACACTGGATCCCCAGGCGATCTCTGAGAATTACAGGCATTGGATGCAAGACCCAGAGGTGCTAAAGTTTTTAGCCAATCCGCAAGCCAAGTATACCCAAGAAGCTTTGCGGGGCTATGTTAAAGCCATGAATGATAGCTCCCAAGATCATTTATTCGGCATTTTTCTAAAGGACTCCATGGAGCATGTTGGAAATATTAAAATCGGCAATGCGCACCCTGTCCATCAATTTGCCGACCTGGGGTTTATCATTGGCATGAAAGAGCACTGGGGCAAAGGGCTGGCCACGGAAGCAGTGATTTTAGCGACGAAGTACGCTTTTGAGCGATTAAAGCTCAATAAAATGTTTGCCGGCGTGCTGGGCCCCAATGAAGCATCCGCTAAAGTGTTTATCAAGGCCGGGTACCGTCCGGTGGGCCGCTATGAGCGGCATTATAAACTAAACAATCAGTATGTCGATTCCCTCATTTTTGAACGTTGCAGCACTTCGGAGGCATAAATGTTAGTTCCCGGAAAAACATGTGTGGTGTGTGAATTGTCTCAAACACATGAAGGCAATCTTGCGTTGGCCATGGATTTGGTCAAGGCCGCGGCCATAGCAAAAGCGGACGTGGTCAAATTTCATGTTTTTAGAGCCGAGGAATTGGCTGTACCTTCCTATAAGTATTTTGACTTGTTCCTTAAGCTGCAATGGACCCAAGACCAATGGAAGAAGCTCATCGATGTGTCGCATCAATTGGGCTTAAAAGTTTTTGCCGACGTGCTGGGCGTTGATTCCGCCCGCATGTTGATGTGGATTGGCATTGACGGGATCAAGATCCATGCCACCGATGTGCGCAATAAACCATTGTTGGAAGAATTTGCCACCTACAATGTGCCGCTGCTGCTCTCCTGCGGCGGGGCCCATTTATTCGAAGTAAAAGAGGCGGTCGATATCCTGCAAAAACACCACCTGCCGCGGCCTTTGCTGCTCATGCATGGGTTCCAAAATTATCCCACCTTGGTGGAACACACCAATTTATTGAAGATGAAATTTTTTGGCGAACAATTGGGCTTGCCTTATGGGTTCGCGGACCATATCGACGGGGACCATGCGATGAAATTTTCTTTGTGTGCCATGGCCGTGGGCATGGGGGCCAGTGTGATTGAAAAACACATCACCAGCGACCGGGTGTTAAAAATGGAAGATTATGAATCAGCGCTTAACCCCAAGGATTTTATTACCTTTGTCGAAGAAATACGCCAATTGGATTTGGCCAAAGGCAAAGGCATCGACGAGCTTTTAAATGTGGAACCCAGTACCGCGCCACCACCCGCAAACATGTGGTGGCCTTGCAGCCGATTGCGAAAGGCACGGTCATTCAAAAAGAACTGGTGGCCTTAAAACGCGCCCCCGGCGATGGGGTGCCGGTTGATTTGGAGGAGGTTTTGGGAAAAGAGGCAAAGCGAAACATTCTGGAACATGATCCAATCCTTAAACACGACATCTAGTTGGACCGAAACGCAAGACATGTGCGAAATCACCAGTCTTTTTAATGCGGTGGTGCCGGAGCTCGCCCGCAGCGTGGCCTATTGGCAATGGTCCAATCAAACGTCACCCTGCGGCAGAAGCCTATCGGCGGTGACTAAATGCAACGGCAAAATCGTCGCCCACTATTCGGTCATGCCGGTAGATTTTTATATAGATGGAAAGCCTGTGGTCCTGGGTTTTGGGCAGCAGGCCGTGGTGCACAAGGATTTTAGGAATTTAAAAATAATCACCGATTTGATGGGATTCATTTTTGGCGACATCCATAAAAAATTTCCATATGTTTACGCGTTTCCCAACGATAATTTCTTTTGCGTTAAGAAAAGGCTTTTAGGCTGGCGGGAAACAGAGGTATTTTTGGCGGATGTGATGCGGGTCAAGGACATCCATGTTACGGGAACAGCCATTGAGGTCAAGCCTATGGATAGTTTTCCGGGCCTGGACTGGCTAAACAAAAACATCAAAGGCAATGGCCTGCGGCGATCGGCGGCATTCTTAAATTGGCGGTTTTTTCAACACCCTATCAACCACTATACGGTGCTGGGAGCCTACGATTCAGGGGCCTGTGTCGGGTATCTGGTGTTGAAATTGTATGGGAGACAAGAGGACAATGCTTTGATCGGGCATTTGGTGGATTTTGACGCCACAAATAAAGATATCGCCATTTTAAAGTCCTTGTTGACGGAGGCAAAAAACTTTTTTGAGTTTTACGGCGTTGAGGAGATTGTATTTTGGAACAAGGACTTGGGTTTCAAAGAATTTTTTCATGGATTGATCAGTGGTCAGGGATTTAAAACCAATATGTGTGTTTTCGCCGGGAAGAATGGCCCCGGCTCAGCAATAACTAAGGAAAGCTGGTCACTCACTATGGCCGCTTCTGACGCTTTTTAACAAGGGAATCCATGCGTTTGCATCATTTCGGTATCGCTTGTGCGGACATCGGGCCGGTCAAAGAATGGGTCAAACAAACCCATCGCATCGTTGACGAAGGGAAACCTGTTTCTGATCCTTTACAACAGGCCACCCTGGTTTTAATGCGCACGGCCGACGGCATGCTCATTGAATTGATCCAGGGTGGGCAGATACAAAATGTGATCAAACGCGGAATCACCCTTTACCATATCTGTTATTCGGTCGAGGACATCGACCAAACCGTGAAAGATTTTGAATCGAAAGGGGCCAAGGTCATAAGCGCCCCTCAACCGGCAGTACTTTTTAAAGGCAAGAAAGTGGCGTTTCTTCAAACCCCCATGGGCATGATCGAGTTGTTAGAGGATTAAGATGCATTTAGCGGTTTTAAGCAATGTGAATATGGAACCACTCAGGGCCTTGCTTCCCCCGGGGCAGCATTATTTCGGCGGGTATGGGCGGTATTTGGAGGAATTGTTTGATCCTAATTCTCCGGTGCATAGCGGTCCTTTCGATACGCTGCTGTTGCATCTGGAAGGTGAGGAAATGATTAAAGAAATTTCAGGCACCCTCACGACGTTGGAAGATGCCCGCAAAATTATGATCGGCAAATTGGATGATGTTTTGCGCGGTATGGACGCTTATGTCAGCCAGCAGAAGGATAAACAAATCATCATAACCACCATAGTTTGTTCGCCACTCCAATCCATCAATTATTTAGACGGTAATTCCGAATATTCTATGTCCAGTTTAGAAAAAGAACTCAACGCGCATGTGATGCGTTTTGCAGCGCAGCATTCGCAGGTGCATATTTTAGATTGGCAACGGGTGGTGCTTTGGTTGGGATATCAAGAGGTCGTGGACGATAAATTTTGGTATTTGGGCCGCATCAAATATACCCGCCAAGCGTTCCAAGCCATGGCCCGGGAAATATATAATATTCGCAATGCCATCGACGGCCGCAGCAAAAAAGTTTTAGTGCTGGATTTGGACAATACCTTATGGGGCGGAGTGATTGGAGAAGACGGCATCGGCGGTATTGGGCTCTCTGAGGACGGCATTGGCAAGGCGTATAGAGATTTTCAATCGACCATCAAGTCCCTGACTCAACTTGGGGTTTTATTGGCGGTCAATTCTAAGAATAACCTTTCGGATGTGGAGGAGGTTTTTGCCAAACATCCCATGATGGTGCTTAAGAAAGAAGATTTTGCGGTCATCAAAGTCAATTGGAATTCCAAAGTAGACAATATGCGGGAAATTGCCCAAGAATTAAACTTAAAGATGGACAGCTTTGTGTTCCTCGATGATGATCCCCGCGAATTGGGCCAAATCTATGAATATTTGGCGGGAGAGGACATATTTGCGCCGTATTTACCCAAAGACCCGGCACATTTAAAGACCTGGTTCTTACGGGAAGTGGTTTATCCCTATTTTCCAAAGCTCTTTGTGACTGGTGAGGACACCGCCAAAATCAAGCAGTATAAGTCTCAGGTCCAACGCCGTGAAATCGCCAAAGTCATGGACATGGATAGTTTTGTCGAGAGTTTGCACATTCAGACAGAGTTTTATATCAATGACCAGCGTTTTGTGCAAAGGACCGCCCAGCTGACCCAAAAAACCAATCAATTCAATTTTACCACCCGACGCTATAGTGAAGCGGACATTGAACATTTTATGAAGGCCGGCAATGCTTTTGTTTTTAATGTGGACTACAAGGACCGGTTCGGGCATGAGGGGATCATTGGTGCGGCGATCGCAAAAATCAACGGCGAAAAAGCCCACCTGGATGTTTTTTTGTTAAGTTGCCGGGTGATTGGCAAAAAGGTCGAACACACGTTCTTGGAAAAGATCGTTGCGTATTGCCATAGCCACGGTGTTAAACACATTGGGATGGAATTTATTCCTACATCTAAGAATACCATTGCGGCTGCTTTTTATTATCAAGCCCAGGCCATTGTAGAGTCCCTCACGTGGTCAGCCACGTCTAAGGAAAAAATATGACCAGGGAGGAATTGTGTGAGGGGCTCAAAGAAACCGCCGCTGAAATCTTTGAACTGCCTCGTCAGGATATAACCATGGATTTAAAAGCAGGTATGATCGAGCCCTGGGATTCCTTCGGCCATTTACAGCTTTTTATGGCCATTGAACAGAAATGGGGGATTAAATTCACCACCGAGGAGATCATTAAACTATCCTCGATGGAAGCAATTGCCTCCAATATGTATGACAAAGTAGGGTCATGAAGAAAAAACCTTCACAAAAAAAAGTCTTAGTGGTCGCAGCCCATCCGGATGATGAGGTCCTAGGGTGCGGGGCCACCATAGCCCAGCACGCCGCTCAAGGGGACCGGGTGGTTTTAGTGCTGATGGCTGATGGAGTTACGTCCAGGACGTATGACCCCCAAAAATCCATGGACCGGGTCAAGGAAATGCGTGCCAACAGAAAAGACATGGATCGGCGGGCACAGGAGGCCCATCAGTCCTCGGCCATTTTAGGAATCAGCAAAGCCGATGTGCATCTGATGAATTTGGCAGACCAGCGCCTGGATAGTTATGCCTTCCTGGATATTGTCAAACGCATCGAATTGATCAAGCAGCAGGTGCTTCCCTCGGTGGTGTACACCCATTTTTGGAATGATTTGAATTTAGACCATCAAATCGTCTGCCGCGCGGTGTTGACCGCATTTAGGCCAAAACCCGGAGGGATTAATGCCGATATTTTTCATTTTGAAGTGCCGGAGTCGACCTATCTGTCTGTACCCCATCGGCGGGGTGCGTTTGTGCCCAATCATTTTGTCGATGTGGCCAAGACTTTTAAATTAAAATTACAGGCCTTAAACGCGTATCAAAGCGAACAGCGGGATTATCCGGATTTTCGTTCGGTTAAATTCATTGAGGAATTGGGCATTAACCGGGGCAAGGCCATTAAGGCACCATATGCCGAGGCTTTTGCGCAGCTTCCAGCCATCGGCTTCCAGACCAAGTTAACGATGAGAGCAGCCACTCATGAAGACTCTAGAGATATTTGGGCTTGGCGCAATGACCCGGAGGTGCGTAAGCAGATGTTTTCCAAGGAAGTCATTCCGTTTAGTTCCCATCAAAAGTGGTTTAAACAAAAATTAGAGGATGGGCAAAGCATCATTTATGTTTTTGAAGACCAGGGCCAAACAAAAGTGGGGCAAGTGCGATTTGATATGGAAGATGACAATACTGCGTCGGTGTCGGTGAATCTCAATCCACAATTTATTGGCCGCGGCTGGGGGACAGAGATCATTACCCAAGCCACACAAGCTCTTTTGAATGCGAACTCTGATATTTCTACGGTGCAGGCGGAAGTATTAAAGGATAATACGGTTTCTCAGAAGGTTTTTAGCAAAGCAGGCTATGTTCGACAACGGGAGTGTACAAAAGAGAAGCAATCGGCAGTGGTATTTGCATTTTGCAAACCGGAGAAGGCATGATCCACATTCAAAAAAAATTGGTTGGCACAGGCCAGCCCTGTTTTATTATTGCTGAGGCCGGCAGCAATCATAATAAAGACAAGAAAATTGCCCGGGAATTGATCAAGGCCGCCGCTGATGCCGGAGCCGACGCGGTGAAGTTTCAGCTTTTTCAAGGCGAGAAACATTATTCCCGCAAGACCCCGGCATTTAAATATTTAAAAGCAAAAGGCATAAACAAGAATATCGTCGATCTTCTCAAAGACCTTGAGTTGCCCCCGGATTGGCTGCAGGATTTCCGGGACTATGCCAAAAAGTGCGGCATTATCTTGTTTTCTTCGGTCACCTCCATCGAGGACATTGATGTGTGCATGCGTTTGAAATTTCCGGCACTCAAATTGGCTTCTTTTGAATTGGTGGACTTGCATTTGATCGCCCACGCGGCCAAACAACAAAAGCCGCTCATCCTCTCCACCGGCCTGGCCGACATGGGAGAAATCGAAGATGCGGTGCGGGTGGTATTTGACACCGGCAATCGAGAGTTGATTTTACTGCAATGTGCGTCCGTTTACCCGGCCCCGGCCCACATCATGAATTTAAAAGCGATGGATACGCTGGCCCAAGCATTTGGCGTTGACGTAGGCCTCTCCGACCATACTCAAGGAATTCATATGGCTCCCGCTGCGGTGGCCCGTGGGGCCCGCGTGATCGAAAAACATTTTACCTTGTCACGCAAAATGCCGGGCCCAGACCATGCTTTTAGTGTAGAACCGGCGGAATTGGCATTGATGGTCAAGCACATCCGGGAGGTTGAGTCCGCGTTGGGCACAGGCATCAAAGGGCAGCGCACCTCCGAAGAGGCGGAAATGTATGACAAAGCCCGTCGGAGTATACATGCGGCAACTAAGATCCCTAAGGGCACAGTCCTTAAAGCGGCGCATTTGACCGTCAAGAGGCCAGGGTATGGGATCAAACCAAAATTATGGGACACCATCATTGGGCGCTCAACCAAGGTGGATATAGACGCAGATGAGGCCATTCGCTGGGAAACGTTAGGTTAATGGGAGGAACAAGCGTATGAAAGTTGTGGCAACCTTAGCTTGCCGGGTGCAATCCAAGCGATTGTACGCCAAACCCCTGCAGTTTTTGGACATTGAACGGGAAATTTCCATCGTGGAATACATCATCAGCTTTTTGAAAACCTGCCCGCTCATCGATGCCATCGTGCTGGCCATCAGCGAAGGAGTGGAAAATAAACCGTTTGAACACATCGCCCAAAAAATGCGCATTCCTTTTATCAACGGGTCGCAAAAGGACGTGCTGCAGCGCTTGATCACAGCGGCGGACAAGGAGCAAGGAGACATTGTTTATCGGGTGACCACCGAATGCCCATTTATTTATATGGACAATTTTTTGGATGTGCTCAAGGCGCATATCGCCAATAAAGCGGCCTTGACGGTCATCGAGGGTTTGCCGGAAGGGGCCTATTATGAGCTGATTGACTTAAATGCCCTGAAATATTCCCACAAACACGGCGAGGACCGCCACCGCAGTGAATTTTGCAATTTATTTTTATTCGAACATCCGGAGCAATTTTTTTTACAGCGTTTGACGGTCCCGGATGTGGCACTCAAAAGGCCGGAGCTGCGGCTCACCGTGGATTATCCGGAAGATTTGATCGTCGTGCGCGAAATTTATAAAGCCTTGAAAAAAGAGGGTTCATTCATACCTTTGGATAAAATCATCCGCTTCATGGATGCCAACCCAGGAATCAAGAACATGAACGGCTGGATTGACGCCGGAGTTGGAAGGATTTGGAATTAAGGATGACGAGCAGACCGACATTCCTTTTTTGCATCGATGCGGGTACCTCCATAGGGTTGGGGCATTTGATGCGTTCCTGGGCCTTGGCCCAGGTGCTTAAAGCGCATGCCGCAGAAATACATTTTTTGTGTTTTCCGCTTTCCGCTAAAGTGGAGGCCTGGTTTCAACAGGAAGATATCAGCGTCCACTATTTACCGACGGATGAAAAACAGCCCCACGCCTGGGAAGCGGAGGATGCCTTGGGCTTGGCTGAGCAGATTGACCCTCAGTGGATCATTACCGATGGGTATGTGTTCGACACGAGTTTTCATCAACTCCTTAAGTCCGGAGGGTATTCCGTTTTGGCCATCGATGATATTGCCGACTGCCATTATGTCACCGACGCGGTGCTCAATCAGAACCCGGGATTTGCTCCCCAAGATTATTCTGCCCATCCGGAAACGCGGCTGTTCTTGGGCCCTTCCTACGCGCTTTTGCGGCACGGGTTCGAGGGCCAGCCGGGCAGCAGGAAATTCCAAGGCCCTGCCAGCAACATAGTTCTAAGCACGGGGGGCGAAGACCCGTTGGGGTTGATCTCAAAGATATTGCAGACTTTGACACTGTTGCCGGTGCCTCCGCTATTTGTCAAAGTCATTTGGGGGCCGCTGAATTCCACAAGGCCGGAAACCCATATCAGAGGAAAGCATCGTGTGGAGTTTATGGCCGTGGGACCCGAAGAAATGCCGGCATTGATGTCGTGGGCTGATTTAGGGATTTCTGCCGGAGGCAGTATGCTTTGGGAATATGCGGCATTAAAGGTACCGGTGGTGGCTTACATTACGGCAAACAATCAGCAGCGGGGGGTAGATTATTTGCATCAACAGGGTGCGGTCCGTTCTCTAGGCCCAGCCGCTGCGTTTTCGGCACCCCCTTTACAAGCTTTGCTGACTGAACTGATCACCAATCCATCGCAGCGTCAGGGTTTGTCAGAAAAGTTATGGGCCTCGATACAACCAAGAAAAGTGGCAGATATCGTCCAATATTTGGCGTCAACCAAGGGAGAAATATGAAATTTTCTTTCCAAATCGACCTTAAACAACCGGCTTTTGCATTGGCCCCGGACAGTGATGGCACCTCGATCGTTGTGGATCCCCAGCACGAATTGTTTCTGTACGGGGACATTTTCTATTACATCAAAGAGAGCGGCCCGATACAGATGTTGGACATCGGCCAAAAAGCCGCTTTAAGGAAAATATTTTCGCAGGAAAAATTGGAACATATCATTTCCCATTTGGAAGGACAGTATTTGGGGGTGCTGCTGGACCGGGGGCATAAGAGAATCAAGGTGTTTGCTGATCGTTACACCAGGTTGGATTTGTTTTACGCCGAGCACAACGGGCACTTCTACGCGTCCACCATACTGGATGATATTTTTAAACATGTCCGCCCAGAACATGACCCATTAATGATGGCCCATCTATTTTCCGTGTATGGCTGGTATACGCCCAAAGGCAAGACGATCTATAAAAATGTCCAGCGCCTTAAGGTCGGCGAGCAATTGACCCTTACGACCAAAGGGATTGACTCCAAGATCATGGCTTTTAAACCCTTAAAGACCCAAGCAATGGGGGAGTCGGATTTAGAAGAATATTATCAATTCTTACGCCAATCGGTCGTTGCAAGGTCTAATCACAAGGGCATCACCTGGGTGTCTGGCTCCAGTGGGTGGGATTCGTCGACGATTTTGGGTGTTTTGGCCCAAGAGGTGGAGGCGAAGCAAATCGCCATTGTCACCGGTAGCGTTGAATATTCCAGGGCCACAAAAGTCATCAACCAATTTGAAATAAATAAAATTTTGAAAATTGCCGAATTTTATGGCATCAAACCGCACATTGCCCATATGGATTTTAAATCCAAAGCGAGTATTCCTTTTTGGTTAAAACGTTTGGCATTTTTTAAATCGAAGCATATCTACAGCACCACCACGTTTAATTTTTCCAAATTGGCCGAGGGCTGTACCCAGGCCATGGGGCCCGGCCAAATCGTTTTAAACGGGGAAACATCCGATTCTTTTCATAATTTGGGTTTTTCACAGTTCGCTACTTTCTTTCATACTAAAAAATCATTCACCGAATACGCCGATAAAATGAATTGCTACCTTTACGGGCCTTCGTTCTTTGAGAAAGTCTTGCATGGTTCTTTTCAGAAAGACAAAGTGTTTCAGATTTTCATGAAAATGACCGGTGAAGGGGCTTTTGATTTGGAACACAAAGACATTAAGAGCCGTTTAATGGCGTATTTTTATCCGTTTTTTTATGGATCGCCCCGGATCCCCTTTGCCAGAAATTTTGACAATCCTGCCTTGACTCAAAATGGGCAGCAGGCGATTTTTAATTTTCCTTTCGGCGAGTATATGCCGCAAGTGCTGGACTCGGTCACAGGCGATACCTTGTATTCTTGGCTCATTTACATGTACCTGAATTTTCATTCCCAGGGTTCCACCGTCGCGGTGCAGCGTTATGCCATGGAATTGGACAGCCACAACGCCCGCTCTCCGTACAATGACACGCGCTTGATTGCCTTATTGTCCCAGGCCCCGGAATCCTGGGGCCGGGGGTTGGAACTCAACCATACCAAATACCCGTTGAAATGGGTGGGCCGCAATAAAATCCGTTTTCCCTATGCATTGCTGCAAGAAGGCCCGCATTCGTACCTGTATGATGTGATCGAAGGGTTTTCTTTGCTGGAGGAAATCATGTACCGTTCGGCAGTCAGCAAATTGTTCAAAGAAGTATTGGCCGAGCGCGCCTATCGTCAGGTTTTAGACAACGATTATTTCGATGTGAATTACATCGACAGGTTGGTGACCGCTTACTTGGCAGGGAGGGAAACCAAAGGCAAAGATTTTACCAATTTATTTTCGTTGGCGACGGTGTCGGCCACCGGATGGTATTAATTGAAGCTCAAAAAGACAGAATACGGATTTTATCAATTTACGCCGGTGCCTTCCCAAGCCGAGTTGGAAAAATATTACAGCCAGAAGTATTATCAGGAAGGCAGGGGGAGTTATGCCGTTTCGTATTTGCCAGAGGAGATTGAGCATTTTCGATTAAAAGCAGACCTCATTTTCCGCCAGCTCCAACGGCTGCACAAAAATCGCCGTCTGAAAAATGCCCTGGATGTGGGCTGCGGGGAAGGATGGATGCTGCAGAAATTTTTTCAGGAGAAGGTCGAGGCCCGGGGAATCGACTTGAGCGACTTTGCCCTAAAAAAATTTCATCCTCATCTGGTAAAGTTCGCGGTGCAGGGCGACTTTTATCAAGTTTTAGAGCAGCTCAAAGGGGAAAAGAAAAGCTACGATGTGATCACCCTGCTGTACGCGATCGAACACGCCAGGGACCCCATGCGCCTGCTCGACGATGCGCGGCACCTTTTATCTTCCCGAGGCACTCTGGTGGTCTTGGCCCCGAATGATTTTTCCAAGCTCCACCAGTATGCATTGCGGAAGAAATTCATCCCCAAGCCATTTTGGGTGGTCTACCCTGACCATATTTCGTATTTTAACAAAGACAGCATGACCAAATTGCTCAAGGCCCGGGGATTTAAAGTCGATGCCGTGGTTGGAAACAACCCCATTGATTTAAACCTTTTTAATGCGAATTCCAATTACGCCGTCGACCCCACCAAGGGCAAGAACACGCATTACTACCGGGTTCGCACGGACAATTTTTTGGCCAGCATCGATCGGAATAAATTGTTGGACATCTATACGATTTTGGGGGGCATGGGTGTGGGGCGGGATTTGTACTATTATTGTTCCAAACACATATGACGGCAGGCCATTTAAACTTGATTGTTTGTGCGTGGATTTTATTGTACGCGTTTGCCTTGGGCGGGGGCTATGTGTTCCATCGCCTGCATTTGTCCCGGGTGGTGGGAGAGATCACCGGAGGGATTGTATTAGGCCCCAGTTGTTTGGGATACTTTTTCCCAAGCTATTACGCGGGTTTGTTCGTTGCCCCGGCGGTTGGTCCATTCCTGGAGGTTTTATCGTGGATAGGCCTGGTTTTGCTTATGTTTATTTCCGGCTTTGAAATTCAGCAGGATTTTAAACGGGAAGACCGGCGGTGGGTTTTGGTGCTTACCGTTTTTTCCACGGTGATTCCCGCGGCAGCGGGTTTGATTTGGGCGGTGCAGCACCCCATGGATTTATTTTTGGGCGAAGCCCGCCATGTTCCGGCTTTGATGATGGTCATTGCGGTGGCTTTTGCGATCACTTCTATCCCGGTCATTTCCAGGATTTTTATGGATATGGGGATGCAAAAGACGCGGTTTGCAAAAGTGGTGCTGGCCACGGCGACTGTTCACGATATCATCTTGTGGGTGGTGGTGGCGGTGGCCATGGGCCTGGTGGAAGCGCAGGGCGCTGTTGCCGGACAAGTGGTTCAAAATGTGTTGGCCACGGTCTTGTTTTTTGGTGGGATGCTGTGTGTGGTACCGCGGATTCTAAAGGCTGTAAACCGTTACCGTTTCGATATGCTGGGTAAAACAGCGGTTACCGGTTATATTTTATTTATTTGTTTTTTGTTTAGTGCTTTGGCACAATGGCTGTCGGTGAATGTGATTTTTGGGGCTTTTTTGGCGGGGGTCGTGCTGGGGCAAGTGAGAGATCCATCCGTAGAAGCGGCTAAAGAAAATATCCGGCGGGTGGCCATGGGATTTTTTATCCCGGTATATTTTGCTTTTACCGGATTGAAGATAGACTTCGTGCATAATTTTCAGCCCGGCCTGGCCGTGGACTTGATTGCTTGGGCATTTGTGACGGCGATTGCGGCCAGTTGGGCCGGTAGCCGTTTACTGACGCATGATCCCCAGCGCTGTTTGGATTTTGCCATGGCCATGAATGCCCGCGGCGGACCGGGGGTGGTGCTGGCCACGGTTGCTTTTCAGGCCAGGATCATCAACCAGCAACTGTTTGTGATGTTCATTGCTTTGGCTTTGATCTCATCGTTGTGTGCGGCTTGGTGGTTTTACCGCCAGTTACAGTCCAGGTCATTGGAGTATTTTAATCAGTTCTAAAAGGAGGGCATACGGTTGGGGCTTGATAATGCAGGCTTAATTGAATTCGCCCGTCGCAATTACCGGCTTAACCGGACGATTGTCAGCAGCGACAATGCGAAAATTTTTAAAGATCTCGAGAGGACATTGAAGCTTTCGGTCCGCAAACACCGATTCAAGACCGGGGAAGACTGCGGGACCTGGATCATCCCGCCTGCCTGGAACATCAAGAAGGCTTGGCTTAAGGGGAAAGACGGACGGACCATTGCTTCCTATGAAGAGCATCCAATGTTTGTTTGTCCCTATTCAAAACCGGTGTATGTGCATTTATCGAAAGAGGAATTGCTGCCGCATATTTTTTTTGAACCCCGGGTCCCCAATGCTTTTGGATACAATTGGCGGTATGCCTATGACGCGAATTTGCGCTTGAAAGATTGGGGCATTTCTCTGCCGCTCAATGTGGTCAAGAAATTAGGCAAGGGCCCTTATGAGATTTTGATCGATGCCGACATCAAGGACGGGGAAATGTTGATCGGGGACGTGGTCTTGCCCGGCCGCTCCAAAAAAGAGTTGATCTTTGTGGCAAATTATTGCCATCCAGGCCAGGTCAATGATTCGTTCTCGGGGCTTATGCTTTTTATGAAAGTCATGAGCGTTTTGAGCGAGCGGGCGAAACTCAAGTACACGTACCGTTTTTTGTTTTTACCTGAAACCATTGGCTCAGCGGCTTTTTTGTCCCGTCATCATCAACGGGTCAAAAATACGGCCATGGGGACGATTTTTTCTGAAATGATCACTGCTGGGGAAGAATGGTTGATCAAAGAGAGCCGCACCGGGTCCACCTACCTGGACAGTTTGGCCAAAGAGGCCCAGCGCACCTTTAAGAACATCAAATCAAGCCCATTTTTTTCTGGCTATAGCAACGATGAATTGATTTTTGATTCGGTGCAATCGCGAATCCCATCCATTGCGGTGCAAAAATACCCCTTCCATGAATACCACACCAGTCTGGATACTCCGGAGCGAATCAACCCAGACGACCTGCAGCGGGCTTTCGACATAGTGATGCATATGGTGGACGTGTGGGAGGCGGATCAAGTCTACGCGTTTGTGCACAGGGCCCCTTTTTGGATGACCAGGTATAAATTATTTTCCGACGACATTTATGAACGCGAACAGTTTTTGATGAAATTCGAAATCGTGTATAAGCTTCTGGACGGAGAGAAATCCGTCTTAGAGATTGCACAACAATTGGGGGTTGGTTTTCATCAGGTCAATGAGTTTGTCCAACGCATGCACAAGGAAGGTTTGGTGAAGAAAGTCGCATGAAAAAGATCAAGATTTTTTGCACCATTGGCCCAAAATCTTTGAATCCCCGGACGCTGTACCGGCTGGAGAAATTGGGTGTGGACCTGTTCCGCATCAATTTATCCCATACGCCTGTTTCTGAGATTGAACCCACCATCGTTTTTATTCAAAAATATTCCCAAACCCCTGTGTGTTTGGACACTGAAGGCGCCCAAATTCGGACAGGCGGGGCGGTTGGACAGGAACGTTTCCTGAAGCTCAACGAGGAGGTCCGGGTGGTTGCGGCATCTGTTGCCACATTTGCCGATGGCATCAGTTTACAGCCGGGTTTGGTGATCGATCAATTGGCCGAGGGGGACCTGTTGAGTCTTGATTTCAACTCCGTGTTGGTGCAGGTGATTTCCCTACACAAAGGTCGCGACAACAGTCGCGTGCTTGCCAAAGTTTTGTCTGCCGGTGTGATTGGCGCAAATAAGGCCGTCACCTTGCACCGCCGGATCAAATTGGACGCCATCACCCCCAAAGATAAAGAGGCGGTCAAAATCGGCAAGAAACACGGGATTAAAAACTATGCTTTGTCATTCGCCAATTCCGCCGAGGATGTGGCCTTATTCCGTAAAATCACCGGCAAGGGGACCAATGTTATCGCCAAGATCGAAAGCCGCCAAGGGCATGCCCAATTAAGGCAAATTTTAGGCGCCGCCGATGCCATCCTGATTGATCGCGGTGATCTTTCCCGGGAAATTTCATTGTCGCTGATCCCATTTTATCAGAGGCATATCATCAGCGAAGCCAACCGCGCGGGGAAAGAAGTATATGTGGCCACCAACCTATTGGAGTCCATGCGGGACAAGATCACCCCCACCCGGGCCGAAGTCAATGATGTGGTCAACACCCTGATGATGGGGGCAGATGGTTTGGTTTTGGCCGCTGAGACCGCTATTGGGAATTGGCCCATTGAGTCGACGACCATGATCCGGCGTTTGATCGACCAATACCAGCTTGCTCTGAGCAAAGACATTATTCAACAGGAAGACAATGTGATATCTTCTCTGATCAATCCGCACGGAGGGGTCCTGGTCAACCGCCTCAATGAACATGCCGACATGGAGGCGTTGAAAAAATTACCTGCTTTGCATGTTCCTGAAACCGTGGACATGGACGTTGAGCAAATATGCCTGGGGACCTATTCACCCATCGATGGTTTCATGGGAAAGGGTGATTTGTATGGAGTATTGGACCATAATCGTTTGACCGACAAAATAGTTTGGACCATGCCCGTTATCCTGCAGAAATGGGCCAAGGAGATTGCCCATATCCGACGGGGAAATACCGTGGCGCTGCAAAGGGGCCCCAGGCGCGAAATATTCGCCACCATGGACATAGCGGAAAAATTTAAGATTGATTTGGACGAAGTGTGCCTCAAATGGTTTGGCACCAACGATGCCGCTCATCCGGGGGTGGAGAGGACCAAGCATCTGGGCGACCATTGTTTGGCCGGCCGCTTGACCTTAGTGAAACGAAGGAAAAGCCCGTTTTCTTTATACGAATTTTCTCCCAGCGAGTATCGGCGGATTTTTGAGGCCCGCGGCTGGAGCAAAGTGGTCGGTTTCCACACCCGGAATGTGCCCCACCGCGGCCATGAAATGATCCAAAAGAAAGCTTTGGATGCCATCCACTGCGACGGACTTTTGATCAGCCCCGTCACCGGGCAAAAAAAGAGAGGCGATTTTCTAACCGAGGTGATTTTTTCAAGTTACGCCAAGCTGATCGAACAGGGGTATTTGCCGCCGGAGAAAGTTTTTTTGGGCAGTTTTCCGACGTATTCCCGATATGCCGGGCCCCGGGAGGCGGTGTTTACCGCTTTGTGCCGCAAGAACTATGGGTGCAGCCATTTTATTATGGGACGCGACCATACCGGCGTGGGTCAATATTACGGTCCGGTAGCAGCCCAGGAATTTATGCAATCTTTAGATTCCATCGGAATTGAGCCCATATTTTTTGATGAGGTGTTTTATTGCCATGACTGCCACGATCACGTCTTTTTTTGCGGACACAATTCGGGTTCCACCCGTCGCATTTCCGGGACCCAATTGAGGCAAATGATCGAGGATGATGAACCGGTCCCGGAATGGATGTTGCGCCCGGAAGTGAGTGCCGTGATTGTGCAACAGAAAAAAATCACCAAGGGAGTTTTTGTTTAAATGGAGCAGGGCCATATTTTTTGGTTTACCGGGCTTTCCGGAGCGGGTAAATCGGCCATCGCCCGGGGGGTGCAAGATCGATTGCACACCCAAGGCATGGCGGTGCGGATTGTGGATGGGGATGACGTCCGTGGCCAGAGGAAGAAAACTTTGAGTTTTTCAAGGGAAGATATTGTGCACAACAACCGGGCTGTCGCAGGGTTGTGTGCAAAGCTGCGGACAACCACTCCAATTATTTTGGTGCCGATCATTTCTCCCATCCGACAGGTGCGGGAAGAGACCCGGGCCCGCTTGTCCCCGAGATACTATGAAATTTATATTGAAGCAAGTTTGGGGTGTGTGATGGAACGGGACGCGAAAGGCTTATATGCGAAATTTCGTCGGGGAGAGTTGGCAGACATGATTGGATGCAGGGGCGGGGTGGCGTATGAGCCGCCGCTTCATGCCGACCTTGTGCTTAACACCGAACAATCTCAATTGGCACAATCAGTGGATAAGCTGGCAAATTTTATAAAACACAAGGCCAGGGAGTGAGAATGGCACGACCATTATTTTCATTTGGCATATCCAGGGGAGGCACGACGTTCTTTGCGAGGATTCTAAGTGTGAATCGCAATGTCAAAGTCGCTTCCGACCCATTTCTCCCATTGTTTCGGGAATTTCGCAATCAGATCATGAAGCTTTACGTCGATCCAAAATTTGATTCCAACTTGCCTCTGGACGATTATTATTATTCATCGATTAAGCTCCAGACATTGGATTTAATTCAAAGTGTGGGAATGGATCTCAAGGTGGCGCCGCAGGCGAAGCCCGCATTAAAAGCGGCCCTGACGGACCGCATGAATTTAGCAGCCAAGGAAATTGCCCCTTTTGCCCAACGCATGGACGGGCATTCGTTCCGGGATTTTTTTCAAAGCGGCCTGGACTTGATGGCTGAGGTGTATGGGGCAGCGAAAACCAAATGGATCGGCTCAAATGATAATTGGGTGATTGAATTCTTACCTCACCTCGCGGAAGCTTTTCCTTCGGCCCGATTCATTGTTGTCATCCGGGATCCCCGCGCCTCAATGGCCTCATCCCTAAAGTTGAGGCCGACGGATCCGCATTTGGTGCCCTTGATGTATTCGTTCGCGCGGCACTGGCGCAAACATGCGGCTTTTGCCTGGAAATGGAAAAATACACCGGCATTAAAGAACAGGATTTTCTTTTTAAGGTATGAGGACTTAGTTTCCTCCCCGCAGCACTGGGCAGAGGCGTTGTGCAGTTTCTTGGAGGTGGATTTCGATCCCTTGATGATGGAGCCGAGTCATTTTCGTCCCCTGGAGGGAAAAAAATGGGCGGCGTATAGCCATTTCGACATCAGCTCCAATAAAATTTATACCGATGCCATTGCGATTTGGAAGACGTTTTTGGATCCGAAGACCATTGAATTTATTGAATTTGTCTGTGGACCGGAGATGCAGCTTTGGGGATATGAGAATCAGGTATATCAATCAGGAGAGTCGCCCTCGTCTTTAGATTTTATGAAGGAGGATGATCGGCTTGCCCTTGGATGGAGAGGCAAACATGCGTCTTGGGAAGAAGAATATGTCCACGAACTTAAACGCCGCGCTTTATTGGCAAACGACGTGCCGATGCCGGCACAGGATACCGTTGAGCATTTTTTATTCAGCGAAATTTGTGAGGCTTGCGCCCATGCCAGGGCGCCCGTTGATCGCTTATGATTATTTATTGTGATGAGATCAATTGTAAGTCGATATTGAAAATCTTGCCGCTACTTAGGCAATTTCCCCAAGTCAAAGACATTGTGCTTTTGGACCGCGTTACCCCGGGCTTTTTGTTCGGTTGGTTTGCGCATTGGCTTAAAAAACGGGGCATTCAATTGGCGGAAAAGGAATTTTTTAACGGCCACCTTTTTTATGAAGACGGGGAATCGGTCATGTCCCGTACGCTCAAAGTAACGACGGAAATGTCATTTAAGGAAGCCAAAAGAATCCTGGCAGGTTCAAAATTTTTATCGCAACTAAACACCACCTTCAAATGCGGGACGATTTATAAAATCCTGGCGCATGCCTTGTATCATCCTTTGGGCAGGGTCATTTCGTACGCCCAACTGGTGGAATATTTTGAATTGCTTAAAGGTCAGGAAGCCATTTTGGTGGTGGCAGGGCCCCCCGCTTTTCATAAAATGAATTGGCCTTTCCCTGCGGCTCTGCGGTTGAATATTTACACCCCCTGGCTTTTTGGGGGAGGGTTATTTGCTAAAACCAAAGGTGGCAGGCTTAGTTTTTTTACCTCCACCAAAGCAGAAAGGCTCAAAAGGACCGCCATTGGGGCGATCGCCCGAGCGATCTATTTAATACTAAGTGAGTCCTTTAAGAAGAGGAACTCCGGTCTGTCTTGCCCCCAAATCCCGCATAAAGATCTTCCCTCGGTGCTGATGCTTCAAGACGACGAAATCAGCACGGACCCCTCTTACCGGGGCCAACCCCATTGGTTGTGGGGAGGATTAGAAAATCAGCGTTGGCGGGTCTTGATTGTGGCCGATGATTTTTATCAAAAGTTCAATCAAGGCCTGGACCACGCGGAGTTGGCCAAAAAGGACATTTATTTGATCACGCAAAGCTCGAGTATTTTTTTTCGGGCTTGGCGGTCCAATGGAAAAATATTTGACAAGTTAAGAAAGTCCTGCGTAGGGGCTTTTTATTGCGCCTTCATCGGCAGCGCCGAAGAGAAATTGGTGCTTTCCGATTTTATCACCGTGTTGTTTAAAGCTCTGGCATTGGGGGTCATATGCCAAGAAAATAACATCAGCGCCTTTGTTTCCGCGGAAAATTATAAACCAGATACCGAGGCCATGCGCCTGATTGCCGATGATTTGGGCGTCACCACGGTTTCTTTCCAATATTCCAACCAGGGATATTTACCTGCCCCGATGGTCAGCACCGCGCATGTGCTTATGACCTTTTCACCTTTTTTTCATCAGGTTTGGAATAAAAATGAGGCGCGTCCCGGACGTCTGGTGGATATAGGGTATATCTACTCCGGTTCGGTGCCTTATGTGCGCAGCCGGGCCAAAAATTTGCGGGATTCACTGCAGAAAAATGGGGCAGAATTTATCCTTTGTTATTTTGACGAAAATTTTACTTTGGATAAATTTGGGTTTTGTTCTCAACAGGAGCAGATCCATGAATTCGAATTGCTTTTTCGTCTAGTATTGGAAGACCCGACCGTGGGATTGGTCCTTAAGACGCAATATATGTTTAATCTTCCGGAACATCTTAAAATTTTGGAACCATTGCGTCAAAAGGCCATAGCTACCGGAAGATATGTGGAACTCAAACACGGGACCCATCGTAACCGGGTGTTTCCCGCCGAGGCCGCGTTGGCCGGCGATATGGTGATCGGACACCATACCGGAGCGACCGCCCCTCTGGAAGGTGCATTGTTGGGCAAGCGGACGGTCTTGATCAATAGTTGTGGGCGGCGAAATATTCAAGACGCTTTATACGCCCGCTCAAGGATCGTTTACCCCAATTTGGAAGGGGTATTGAAGGACCTACAGGGATTCCGCAATCAGGACGCCCAAATTGCAAACATGGGAGATTGGTCCCTGATCATTAAGGAATTTGACCCTTTTTTGGATGAGGGGACGGCGGGGCGTTTCAGAGGGGTCTTAGAAGGCATTCTCCATGATAAAAGTAATCAAAAAATCGTCGTTTTTGAGAATATTTCCTGGAGCAATTTCGGTGAATTTAAACGTTGGGCAAAGGCCCGTGCCCGGATCAGTGTTTTTGACTGGGAATTTAAGACCAAGCAAAAGAAATACCTGAAGCCATTTTTGGATTCAGGGCAATTGCACCGCATTTACATCAGTTCATGTTCTCAAATCTATGGGCCTGCCATAGACCTTTGCCAAGGATTACTTGGTTTTATAGAAAAGACCGGCCTTTACCGCTCGGCAGCTGCGCTCTATGCAACCAGTGATGTTTCATTCTTATTTCGCCGCGGTTTAGCGGAAGAAATTTATAAGTTTTTTTATATGCAGGACCATTTGACGAAATTGGCCAAAGCTTCACCGGGGGCAGAAATAATTTTTATTTCCGAGCAATACACCTACGTGCAAAAGTTTTTACAAGCTAAGGCCGGTTTTTCTAAACCCTTGCCTGAGGGGATCCGTGTGGTGCATGACCATTGGCAAATGTTTAAGGAAATTGTCCGCAAGACCATGTTCCAGGCCGCTGCGGTGGTGTATGTTTCAATCCGCTGGCTGGCAAGCACCATCGGTGCTTTGTCTCATGAACCCTTCGCTCCTGCCACTTACGCATACGGGGTACTGGTCGGGTCTTACATCGAGGTGGAGCACAGCGGGGACCGCGGGTATGACTTTATGATCGATGACAAGCAGTTTACCGTTCAAAACACGGTATTCATCGACCAGAGCGGTTTGCCGGAAGCCTTGGTGCACAAACAAGAACGCAAGGGACGGTTTTTTATCCGCGTTAAAAAGGACCTAAATTTTCAACATTTGGTGCGGCGGCATTGGGACACCGCATTTTTTGCGTCCCTATTCAAAAGTTTAGGCCAGGCCATCTGGGCGGTGGGTGAACCAAGTACCCTATGGCGGGTGTATTTCATCTGCGTTCAAAGGTACTGCGATTGGAACTTGGTCCTCCAAAAGGTGGACTTTAAAAAACTGATCTTCACAAACCAGGAAAACATACAGACCTGCGCGGTCAACCTTCTCTTGCGACAAAAGGGGAAACAGTCCTGGAATTATTCCTGCTTTTTAGGGGGGGCCTACTTTTTATCCAGGAACCGTGACGCTTCTCCGGTGCGCCATGTGCTTTGGTCTTTTTTGGTGTACGATTATTTTGCCGGGTTTAATAATGAAGTGATCGCGTATTACAAAATGCACCACCAAAATGTGGGCAATTATTTCGCCATTGGTTCGCTTTACGGTCAGCTGATCCGCCAAAAGATGACCCCGCAAATGACCCTGGATTTATGGACAAAATATTTTCCCCACATCACGCAATTCCACGGCAAGAAAATCATCGGCGTTTTCGACACTTCGTTCATCGAGGACCAAGAATGGACCAGTTTGGATGATGGGATACATTTTTACGAAGACATGCTCCGTTTTGTCTGTGAGTATGAACAGTGTTATTTTATTTTTAAACCTTCGAAAAGCCCCACGTTTTATTGCCACCCCGATTTTCCGATTTCTATTCCCCGAAAAGGTAAACGTATCCTTGACCTTTGGCGTAAAATCAAAGCACATCCACGGGTGTCATGGCCCATGACCCTGGAGATAACGGCGAGACCTTTTTTGGATTTCTCTAATAATAATACGATCATCGCAGGCAGCGACTTGATCATTACCCATTGCATGTCGTCCCCCACGGCGGAGGCCCTGAGCGCCGGCAAAAAAGCGTTTTGGTATGAATCTGGCCATAAACATGCGGGTATTGATTACGACAAAATCCCTGGTCTGATCATCCATGGGTACAATGATCTGGACCTGCGGGTCCAAGAACTACTGGCGATGTCTGACGAAGAATATGCCGCGTATTTGAATGCCCACATCCGAGGCCGGATCGACAATTACCTTGACGGCAAGGCCCTCAACCGGTTTAAAGATTTGATCAGCGGTGCCGCGGATGGTTAAAACGCACGGCCAATTGAAAAGCTCAGTGCTTTATACTATGGCGCTGATGGCCAGCATGGCGGTGCCGGTCTTTACTTTGCCGATTTTTACCAGGGTTTTGTCCAAGGAAGATTTTGGCATCCTGGCCTTGTCCGAAATTTACGCGGTTTTTGTGGCCGGCATCGCGTTCTTGGGGAGCAATATCGCTTTTGACCGGAATTATTTTGCCTATTCCAGCGATAAGGTGAAAATTTCCCAGCTTATTTATTCCATTTTGCTTTTTGTTTTTTTTAATTTTATTGTGCTGTTGGTGGCCACCTTCTTTTGGGGGGACCAATTGTCTTATTTGATTTTTCGGCTGCCGGGCAAATCGGAGATTTTGGCTTTAGATTTATGCGGCTCTTTCTTTTCACTGGTTTATGAATTGTTCATGTCGTTTTACCGCAACCGCAAGGAGCCGGTGCTTTACTTGAAGTTTACGTTGATCAATTGTTTTTTATATCTGGGCTTGACCTTGTTGTTTTTGTTGGGGTTTCACTGGTCGGTGGCAGGGATTTTGCTGGCAAAATTTTTCGCCTTCGTGGTGATGTGCCTGGTCTTGGGATGGAAAGTGCATGCGCACAGCCCTCTGCATTTTGATTGGCAGGTCTTGAAAGAATGCTGGAAAATTTCTTTGCCGCTGACCCCCCGGCTTTTTTTAGGGGTCTTTAGCACCCGGATCGATCG
>JAKFXC010000016.1 GCA_021731625.1 Candidatus Omnitrophota bacterium | reverse complement strand
GGTCAATTTTGGTTTGAATGCCTTGGAGGCAGGTTTTGGGCCGCAAATTTGGCCCCTACGACGCCCTAGGGCCGACGATCTTTGACTGGGTTGACCTTCAATACCCTTTAAAAATACCTTAAAGTCGCCTTGGATCTTCTTGAAAACCTTTTGGCTGACGCATAAAACCCGTTTAACTATCCGGCAGGCAGGGGGGTAACGATCAATGGTATCATTCCCAATGCGCCCCCAGAGCCAAATTGGCAAAACAGCATTTGATAGGGTATACTTACTCTGTAGTTTGCATTTCAACCCCATAAATCAAAAAGCGAGGCAGTGATGAAGACAATATTTTTTACTATGCTTTTGACCGTGTGTGCGGTTGCGGGCAATGCCAGCCAATCCTGGGCCGTTGTCGGAGTTTTGACCGCCGATAACCACTATGCCCTTTATCACGGTGGTGGTGATGGCAGCGGGCTGACTTTTGTGGGCCGTAATGAAGCTGGGGATACAGGAGCGCCGGGGTCTTTTAACTGGTCTGAGCCTGAAACCTGGACCTTTACCCCCAATCCAGGGGACCGCTTGTACGTGCTGGCTTGGAATACTGGCCTGCCTAATTCTTGGATTGGCAATTTCACCCTGCCTGATTCCAGTAAATTGGTTTCCAATACATCACAATGGGAGTACTACGTCTCTCAAAATGGCAACCCGGAGACCAGCGGGCTTCCGAGTTTATCCAGCCTCTCCGCCGAAATCAATTCAGCCACCTGGGGTGTCCCCGGGGTTGCTGCTTTACAAACCGATAATATATGGGGAGCAGTACCTGGCGCTGGTGCCAACGTTCAAAATATATGGCATGTGCCGGGCCTTGATCCTTCTGCGCAGTTCATATGGCATGATACGTTTGATCCGTTCACAATTAACACCCCTGGGGTCGTTGAAACTTCTTCCAGTTTTCAGCATTACGCGATCTTTCGCACCAAGGATTCGGTTGTCCCTGGTAATCCTAACGTGGTGCCGGAACCCATGACCATGGGCCTTGTGGGTGTTGGATTGGCCGGAATGTTTTTGCGCCGGAAAAAGTCCAAGGCCTAACCGGATAGAAAAAAATTTCTCCCTTTCCCGCCGGATTTGTTATGATACTGCTGTAATATTTCGTCTTTTCCTCTTGCCAAACCCATTGACAATGCTATAGTAATAAAAATTAGCCGTATTTCTAATTTTTTCCCGAAAAGCCATTTTTTTACTTAAAGAGGGGTTTATGTCATTAGAGAAACGTTCCGTTACCAGATTTGAACTGCTGATGGATGCCGGTTTTGGGGCCCAAAAAGCAGGGGACATCCTGTTGCAGGCCTTTGTGGCCATGGGCAAATATGTGTATGTGGAACCCATGATCCCTGCGGAAATTTCGCCGCCGGCCCGGTCACGTCCGGCTTTGTCCGGGGTCATTATGCGCCTGGCGGATTTTGACGTCACCAACATTGGTAACGACACGGATTTAATTTTGGCGGCGCATGAAGTGGTGCTGGACCGGCGGTTGGATGACAAAGAATACAATGTTAGTTGCCGCATTTTGCTCGATATGGGTGACCGCGATGACAATCCGGATTCCTATGAGATGGTCTTGAAGCGCTGTACCAAAGACGGCTTGAGCGTGATCCCTTTCGAAGTTGACACCGATTCCAAAGCCATTATCAAAGAAATGGGCGGCAAGGGGCAGAACTTGTATTACTTAGGGATGCTGGCGTTTATTTATAGCATGGACGAGGAGATGGTCAAAAAGGAAATCGTCAAGACCTTCGGAAAGAAATTGCGCGAAGAGGTGCTGCAAAAAAACATTGCTTTGTATCACAACGGATATCAGCTGGCCAAGGAGAAGGTGTTTTTCCGCATCCATGTGGAAAGCACGACCCGCGAAGGGGAGAAGATTTTAATCGACGGCAACTCGGCATTGTCCATGGGGATCATCGATGCCGGGATCAAATTGTTTTCCGGCTATCCCATCACGCCGGCGTCGTCGGTCATGCACACGCTGGCGAAAATCTTTCCCTCCTATGGAGGAATGGTGCATCAGGCGGAAGATGAAATCGCCGCCATCGGTACCGCGGTCGGTTCCTATTACGGCGGCGTGCCGGCGATCACGGCCACGTCCGGGCCGGGTTTGTCTTTGAAGCAGGAATTTATAGGGTACGCCCAGGCGGCGGAAATCCCGGTCATCCTTTTGGACGTGCAGCGCTCCGGCCCATCAACAGGGATGCCGACCAAGACCGAGCAGTCGGATTTGCCGGCAGTGATTTTTGGATCGCACGGGGACTACACCAAGGTGGCGATTAGCGTGTCGAATGTCATTGACTGTTTTTACGCCCCACACCTGGCCCGCTATTTGGCGGAGAAACTGCGTTTGCCGGTTTTTATTTTGAGCGATTTCCAGACTGCCAACAGCTATAAAGTGATCACCAAGCCAAAAGTGGTGCAGATGGAAAATCCCGACGATATTCCGGATTTTGTGCTGGAACGTTTCCACATGAACCGTTTGCCGAACACGATTGAAATGGTGCGCACGTCGCAGGCCATCCCTGGCACCGAGGGCGGCATGCGCCGGGTCACGGGCCTCAATTCAGACCGGCAGGGTAAGGTCAACTATTTTTCAGATGAGAATCAGCGCGGGCATGTGGTCCGTAATGAAAAGGTGCATCATGTCCGCCGTGCTTTGACCAAGCCGGAAATGTTCGGCAAAGAGTCCAATGAGATTTTGGTGGTCGGCTGGGGCAGCACCCGTGGCGCCATCGAAGAGGCCATTTACATTTGCAATAAAGAAGGCTTGCCGGTTTCAGGCATGCATATGCGCGTGGTGTATCCTTTGCCTTTGAATTTAAAGGAAATTTTTGCCAAGTTTAAGAAAGTCATGTCGGTCGAAGTCGCTTACGGTGATCGATTGAAACCGTCGCCATTGGCCCTGTTGCTCAGAGCTGAAACCTTGGTGGACATTCAACCGTTGATTGCGGACGCGACGGGAAGACCGGTACGCCCCAAGATTCTGGTTGCCAAAGTAAGGGACGTTCTGAAACAGGAGGTTGCACGATGAGCACACAAACAGTCCCATTAACGATAAAAGACTTAAACACGGAAAATCCGCGCTGGTGCGCCGGCTGCGGCGATTTCGGCATCATCATGGGCCTGAAGCGGTTTATCGTCGAGCGTCAGCTGCTTCCGGCCATGACCGTCAATGTGTCGGGCATCGGTTGTTCCGGCCGGGCCCCTAATTATTTCAACACCTACGGAGTGCACTCCATCCACGGCCGGCCGATCACGGTGGCCTTGGGCCTGGCCTTGTCGCGTCCGGATTTGAACCTATTTGTGCATGCCGGCGACGGGGATGCTTTAAGCATCGGCGGCAACCATTTGATCCATGGCATCAATAAGAATTTTAAGTGCGTGTTTTTGATGTATGACAATGAAATGTATGCGCTGACCAAAAACCAAACTTCGCCGACCACGCGCAAAGACCATGCGACCAACACCCAGCCGCAGGGCACGTTTCTAAATCCGCTCAATCCCATCACCGTGGCTTTGGGGTTGGGAGCGTCGTTTGTGGCCTCGACGGCGGACTGGATCCCGGACCATTTGACCACCACCATGAAAACGGCCTTTGACCATCCGGGTTTTGCGTTTGTGCACATTTCCCAGCGCTGCCCGCATTTTGACCCTAATAATTTCGACCATAAAACTTCGTCCTGGTTTTCGTTTTTAAAACATCCTAACGGCATTGAGCCTGACCGACGCTTGGCGGACAAGACGGAGGTCATAGATCACGACCCGTCGGACATGATGACCGGGTTTAAGTATGCGGCAGCCGAACGCCGGTATTTCGGGTTGTTTTATCAAAACAAGAGCAAGCCGCGTTACGATGAAATCCTGCACAACCTGGTCAAGAACGCGCCCAAAAAAGACCGCTCCAAAATCCTGGATTCTTTTTCAGTCTAGGACTGCACGAGTTTATGGAACAATTGATCATCATCGGCTCAGGACCGGCCGGCCATACCGCAGCAATCTATGCCGCCCGGGCCAATTTAAAACCTCTGATGTTTGAAGGGTTGCTGGCCGGCGGAGTGGCTGCGGGCGGGCAGTTGACCACCACAACCGATGTGGAAAACTATCCCGGATTTGAGCACATCCAAGGTCCTGAGCTTATGGAACGCATGCGCCGCCAGTCGGTACATTGCGGGACCCGCATCGTTACCGAGACCGTTGATAAAGTTGATTTGAGCAAACAGCCTTATAAGGTTTTTGCCGGCGGCAAAGAATTCCAGACCAAGACCCTGATCATTGCCACCGGAGCGACGGCCAAGCGCATGAATTTGCCGGGCGAGGAACGGCTTTGGCAAAAGGGCATCTCGGCCTGCGCGGTCTGCGACGGCGCCTTGCCGTTTTTTCGCAATAAAGTTTTGGCGGTGATCGGGGGCGGCGATTCCGCGGCGGAGGAGTCAACCTTCTTGACCAAATTTGCCTCCAAAGTTGTGCTGCTGGTGCGTCGAGGAGAAATGCGCGCATCGAAAGTCATGCAGGAGAGGGTCAGACACCATCCTAAGATTGAGACTCAGTTCTACACCGTGGCCATAGAGGTTTTGGGCGAAGACAAGGTGACGGGTTTAAAAATTCAAAACACTAAAACTGGTGCACAATCGACTTTGGACATCGGCGGGCTGTTTTATGCCATTGGGCATGTTCCCAATACCGAATTTTTAGCAGGTCAGGTTGAGGTGGATACGAATGGGTATATTAAAACTCAGCCCGGGACCACCAAGACTTCGGTACCCGGGGTTTTCGCCGCCGGAGACGTGCAGGATAAGGTGTACCGGCAAGCGGTCACGTCGGCCGGAACCGGTTGCATGGCCGCCCTAGACGCCGAGCGGTATTTATCGGAAAAGTAGGGTCAACGCCCTAAAATAGGGGCCAGCCCCCTATTTTTCTTGTTTTCTTCAATTGTACTGAATACAAAGAATAGAAAAAATAGGGGGCTGGCCCCTATTTTAGGGCGTTGACCATACTTCTTATGAACTTTAATCGTAAAACCATAGAGCAATATCTGGACCAGCTGTCGCGGCGGGAACCGGTGCCGGGCGGGGGGTCGGCGGCGGCATTGACCGCGGCCCTGGGTGCGGCATTGATTTCCATGGTGGCCCGCTACTCCATCGGGCGCAAGGTGAGTACCAAGGCCACTGAGAAACGCCTGGGGCAAACCCTCAAACAAAGCGAACAGATCCGCCGGCGTTTGCTGGCACTGACCACTCTGGATTCCAAGGCCTATTTGAATGTGGTCAAGGCCCGTTCCGCCGGCCCCGTGGCCCAAAAAAAAGCTGCCAAACAAGCGGCCACCGTGGGAAAAGAAATTTGTCACTTGTGCCGCCAAGCGCTTGACCTTACTCCTTTTTTGGTGGCTAAGGGCAGCCCTTATTTAATCAGTGATTTAGAAGTAGCTGCCGAACTCCTGCAGGCGGGATTTAACGGCTCGCTAGTCATGGTGAGGATCAATCAATGAGCGCTCGCCTTCTGGATGGCAAGGCCTTAGCGGCAAAACATAAGGAAAAGCTGCGCAAAGAAATCGACCATCTCCGTCGGCGATATCATAAGGTCCCGTCCATTGCCAGTATTCTGGTGGGGGATGATCCTAGCTCAATGTCTTACACGCAGTCTCAGCAAAGGACCGCCCATGACGTTGGGATTGAATTCCATTTGCTCAAGGTCAGCCCCGACCATTTACTTGAAGCCATCGAAGGGGTCAACCGCGGCCCCTATTACGGCGTCATTTTAAACAAACCCTTGCCCAAACACAATTATGCCGATTTAATCAACCGTATCCTGCCGTCCAAGGACCTGGAGGGACTCAGCGAAACGAATCTGGGAAAATTATTCTTGGGCCAGGCCCGGGCCTTGACCCCGTGCACCGCGGCGGCTGTGCTGGCGCATTTGCGGGAAAGCGGCGTGATGCTGCGCGGCAAGGAAGCCGTGGTGCTCGGCCGCAGTGAGACGGTCGGCAAACCAACGGCCCTGCTATTGCTTAAGGAAGATTTGACGGTGACCATCTGCCATTCCAAGACCATGAATCTCCAGCAACATGTGGCCAGGGCGGACGTGGTGGTGGCGGCCGTCGGCAAGAAACACTTTGTGCACGGAGACTGGGTAAAATCGGGGGCCGTGGTCATTGATGTCGGCATCAACGATGACCAGGGTAAAATCGTCGGCGATGTCGATTTTGAGTCCTGCAGCAAGAAAGCATCGTACATCACCCCAGTGCCCGGAGGTGTGGGGCCGTTGACATCCATCATGCTCATGCATAATTCCATCCATTCTTTTAAACTCCAAGTGAGCGCGGAACAATAATATGTCTGAAATTGTGGTCATCGGAAATTCTTTGGCGGCGGTGTCCGCAATTGAGCAAATCCGGCGGGACAGTTCGTCGGCAAGAATCACTTTGATATGTCCCGAGGGTGTCCTGCCGTACCGCGGCAGTTTGGTGTCAGATCTGGTAGCCAAAGACCTCAGGGAATCCCAAATCTATATCAAGCCCGAAAAGTTTTTTGGGGACCAGCAGGTCACCCTGGTCCTTGATGAATCACCGTCGAGGATCAGTGTCAAGCGCCAACAGGTAACGACGGAAAAAAAGGCTCATTTTCCCTTCGACCAGCTGCTGCTCGCCGATTTGCCCCCCGTGCAGTTGCCCGCACTCAAGGGCCATCATAAAAAAGGGGTGTTTGACGCCTTTCTGCTAAGTAGTGCGCGGGAGCTCATGAAATATTTGGCATTTGTCGACACGGTCCTGGTTCCGGTGACGAATTTCGACGGATTTAACATGGCTTGCGCCATACGGCGCTTGGGCAAGGAAACCCTGGTCTTAAGTCCGGGGCCGGGGGTCCTGGGTGCGATATTCGACGAGGAGACCGCCATGCTGCTTAAGCAAATTGTGGAATCCAAAGGCATACGGGTCATCGACGATGGCATAGAGGAAGTGCTGGGGGATACGGAAGTCAAGGCCGCCCGTTTAAAATCCGGCAAAGTCATGGCCGCGCAAGCGGTTGTTTTTGATGTGGCTACCCCGGATTTAAAAATTCTGGCGGACAGCGGACTGGTCCATGAAGGGCGGCTGCCGACCCAGGCCTTTTTTAACACTGCCCAGGCGTCGGTGTTCGCGTGCGGCCATGCGTCCTCAGGGTATCCCTTGTCACCGGAAGAATTGATCGAGCAGGGACGGGTGGCGGGCGCGAACATTTTGCACTTGGGGGCTATGGCGTATCAGGCGCCGCTGGTCATCCACCGCTTCGGTTCGCGCATTTGCGACGGGTTCTGCGGCGGCCTATTGCGCTTGCAGGAGGGGGGACGGGAACACATGAAATTTGACGGCCCCACCAATATTTATAAGAAGATTTTTTTGCTCGAGGGCTGTTTGATCGGCGCGGTTTGGTTTAATGCGGCGCAGGACAAGGACCGGGTCCTGCAGGCCCTGGCCCAAAAAAAATCTCTGGCTGGTCAAGAAGATGAATTTTTATGAGTTCCTGCCCAAAAGTGTTCCTCATCGATACGCATGGCCTTTGTTACCGCGCTTTTTACGCGGTCAGGGGTTTGAGCAATTCCAAGGGTCAGCCGACCAATGCTGTCCTTGGCTTTTGCAATATTTTGCGCAAGTTAATCAGCGACCTGAAGCCAAAATATATCGCCGCCTGTTTTGACGCCGGGAAGAAAACTCACCGCCAGGAAAAATTTGCCGGCTATAAAATCAAGCGGCAGGCCATGCCCGACGATCTGGCCAGCCAAATCCAGATCATCCGCGACCTGCTGAGTGCGTACCAGATCCCCATTTTTGAAGTCGACGGCTTTGAGGCCGACGATATCATGGCGACCTTGACTCGCACCTACATCGCCCAGGGCCTGGACGTGGTCCTCGTCACCGACGACAAGGACATGGCGCAATTGGTGGGCGAGCACGTGCAGGTCTACAGCGCCCGCAATGCCGCGCTTTTGGATGCGCAGGGCATTGCCGCCAAATTCGGGGTGCGGCCGGACCAGATTGTGGATTATCTGGCCTTGGCCGGCGATGCCACGGACAATATCCCTGGAGTGCCAGGGATTGGTGAGGTGGGCGCCAAAAAATTATTGGCTGAGTTTGGCTCGCTGGCAAAAATTTACAAAAATTTAGACAAAGTCGGGCCAGAGAAAGTCAGGGAAAAATTGCGCTTAGGGAATGAGTCGGCTTTGATGAGCCAGGAATTAGCCACCTTGCATGCCCAGGTGCCGCTTCAGGTGCGTTTGGAAGACATGGCGGTCAAAGCGCCGGATGCGCCGCGCTTATTAAAAATTTTTGAGGACCTGGAATTCCGCAAATTTGCCGAGGGGATTAAGATTCAGGAAGAGCCAGAGCTTCCGGCCAGCATTAAGAACCCTATGTCCGTCAGCCGTGGCAAAGACACGGTCACCGTGGTCTACGATGCCAAACTGCTGCGGAAAGAAGGAACATCTTTGAAAGGAGACATTTTCGATGTGTACCTGGCGGGCTACTTGCTGGGCGGCGGCCATTATAAGAATGACATTGCGTCGCTGGCTTGGCAATATTTAAACACCAAACCGCACGAGAATGTTTTAAAAGACTTGTACCTCCCGATGTCCAAAGCCCTGACAGAGCAGGGTATGGATAATCTTATGTATGGCATTGAACTGCCGTTGGTGGACGTGCTGCTGCGGATGGAAGAAAACGGTGTGGGGATGGACCTGGCGGTTTTAAGCAAACTCGGCAAAGAGTGCGAGGATAAACTCAAAAACTTGGAAGAGTCGCTGCACAAATTGGCGGGCACTCCGTTTAACATCAATTCGCCTAAACAACTTTCTGAAGTGTTGTTCCAGCGGCTTAAGTTGCCGGTCATCAAAAAAACCAAGACCGGATTATCGACGGACGAGGAGGTCCTGACCCGCCTCGCCGACAAACACCCGTTGCCGGCCCAAATTTTGGAATGCCGGCAGCTGAGCAAATTAAAGAACACATATCTGGATGCCTTACCGCGGTTAGTCAAGCCCGGCACCGGCCGCATCCATGCCACCTTTAACCAAACCGGCGCCGAGACCGGACGCTTAAGTTCCAATAATCCCAATTTGCAGAATATTCCTGTCCGCACGGAGTTGGGGCGCCGCATCCGGGCGGCGTTTATCCCGTATGCCAAAGACCACGTGCTTTTGGCGGCGGATTACTCTCAGATTGAACTGAGGATTTTGGCCCACCTTTCCAAGGATGCCGGGCTGACCAAGGCCTTTGCCGCCGGAGAAGATATCCATCGCTTTACCGCATCACTGATGTTTGACGTGGCGGAGTCCAAAGTCGATGAGCAAATGCGCTACGCCGCCAAACGCATTAATTTCGGCATTGTCTATGGGATGAGTGCGTTTGGCTTGTCCAAAGACCTTAACATCCCGCCCCGCGAGGCGCAGGACTTTATTGACCGGTATTTTTTGCGTTATCCCGGCGTACAGGCCTACCTCGACGGAGAAATTCGTTTAGCCAAAGAGCGCGGGTATGCCATGACCATGTTTAACCGACGCCGATATCTTCCCGACATCAACAACCGCAATGCGGGTTTGCGGCAATTTGCCGAACGCCAAGCCATCAATGCGCCGATCCAGGGTTCGGCAGCGGATTTGATCAAAAAAACCATGGTCCAGATCGATGCGCAGCTGTGCCTTAAAAAGCTTAACTCGACGATGATACTCAGCGTGCACGACGAATTGGTCTTTGATGTGCCGAAATCTGAGCAGTCCGTGGTGGCGGGTTTGGTTAAGACCCACATGGAAAGCGTGATTACATTGTCCGTCCCAGTGGTGGCAACGGTCAAGACCGGGCCCAATTGGCTGGAAATGAAGGAACTATGAACATCGCCTTAATCGCTTCTGAAGTGGTGCCATTTGCCAAGACCGGCGGGCTCGCCGACGTGTGCGGGGCCTTGCCTCCGGCGCTGGAGAAGCTGGGGCATGAGGTCATCATCATCACCCCTCGCTATAAAAATTCCAAAATCAGCCCACCCTCGCCGATCGTGCGCATCGGCGAAAACGTGCGGGTGTATTTTATCGAGCATGCGCATTTTTTTGGGCGGGAAGGCTTATACGGCGACCAGGCGGGGGACTACCGCGACAATTTGGAACGCTTTACCTTTTTATCTCATACCAGCCTGAAACTCCTCAAAGAAATTCGATTCCGCCCCGATATTGTGCATTGCCATGACTGGCACACCGCGCTGGTGCCTATACTACTCAAAACCAAATACCAAGCGGATCCTTTTTTTAAAAATACCAAGTCGATTTTGACCGTGCACAATTTGGCGTACCAAGGCGTATTCCCCAAGGAGCAATATAGCAAACTCGGCTTGGACGGCCATCTGTTTCACACTCAGGGCCTGGAATTCTACAATCAGATCAATATATTGAAAGGCGGCCTGATATTTGCTGATGCCATCACCACCGTCAGTCCACAGTATGCCAAAGAAATACAGTCCTCTAAATTTGGTTGCGGCCTCGACGGGGTGTTGCGCAACCGGGTTACCGACGTGTACGGCATACTAAACGGCCTGGATTACGAGGCCTGGAACCCCAAAGACGACCCGCTCCTCGAGCATGCCTATTCCTCCGCCGAGCTTCAGGGGAAATATGACAACAAAATCGCTTTGCAGGGGGCCCTGCGTCTGGAGCAAAATTTAAAAATCCCTCTGGTGGGTTTTGTGGCCCGGCTGTGCCATCAAAAAGGGGTGGACCTCCTGGTCCAGGCCATGGATGAGATTGTCCGCACCGGCACCCAAGTGGTCATCACCGGCACCGGCGAGCGCCGCTACCACCGTATGCTGGAAGACTGCGCGCACCGGTATCCGGACCAACTCGGTCTGTATTTAAAATTCGACGAGGTCTTTGCGCACCGGGTCTACGCCGGCAGTGATTTCTTTTTAATGCCGTCGGAGTATGAGCCCTGCGGCTTGGGCCAGATGATTGCCTTGCGCTACGGCTCCATTCCGATCGTATACAAAACCGGGGGCCTGGCCGACACTATACGTCTGTATGACCCTATCCATCAAACCGGCAACGGCTTTGTGTTTATAGAATACAACCGGACCGCCCTTGTTCGGGCTGTGCAGGAGGCGGTCAGAATATTCAAAAACAAAGAGCAGATGGATTTTTTATTGGCCCAGGCGCTGCGCCAGCGTTTTTCCTGGGACAAGTCGGCCCGCGAATACCAAAAAGTGTTTAATAAATGCCTAACACCATCATCCTAGGACTGACCGGAAGTTTCGGCACCGGCAAAACCACCGTGGCCGGATGGTTTGCCCGCCGGGGCGCCAAAGTGATTGACGCCGACGCCATCACCCGGGAGCTTTTGACCCGGCATAAGAAATCCATTAAAAAAGTGGCAAAAGCTTTTCCGCATGCTATACTTAACCAAGATAGAATAGATCGCAAGAAACTTGCCGACATTGTTTTTCAAAATCCGCGTGAATTAAAAAAACTCACCAAAATCTTGCATCCTGAGGCCTTAAAAGAAGTCAGAAAACAAATTTCTCTATATAAGCATGCACGGCTAATTGTCCTGGATGTGCCGTTGCTGTTTGAATCAGGATGGGATCGGTTGGCTCACGTGACCGCCGTGGTGACCGCCCGACGCGACCAGCAAATTCAGCGCACACGCAAACGCTCAGGGCTCTCAAAGACCGCAACCCTCAAACGCCTGAAATTTCAATTGCCTCTTCAAAGTAAAATCCGTTTAGCGGACATCATCATAGACAACCGCGGGCCGCTACGAAACACGCGTCGGCAGGTCGATGCGATCATCCATAGATTAGGTCAACGCAGCAACACTTAACAACAGAACCACAAGGAGTACTAATGGCAAGCAGGACTGAAACAAAAAACGATAAAGAAGACCTTAAAGAGAAAGATAAAGAGAACGGCAAGGACAACGCCGATTACAAACCCGCCAACCCGGCTGGCAAGACCGTTCATATTGAGCAACTGAAAGAAATGAAAATGGCGGAGCTGTCCAAAGTGGCCCGCGACTTGGACGTGCAGGGGGCATCAACGCTCAAAAAACAGGATTTGATTTTTAAGATCCTGCAGGCCCAGGCGGAAAAAGAAGGCCTGATGTTTGGCGAAGGCACGCTGGAGATTTTGTCGGAAGGGTTCGGCTTCCTGCGCAGCGCCCGTTACAATTATTTGCCTTGCCCCGATGATATATACATTTCTCCGTCGCAAATCCGCCGTTTTGACTTAAAGACCGGCGACACCGTCTCCGGCCAGATCCGTCCGCCCAAAGAAGGGGAAAAATATTTCGCTTTGTTGAAAGTGGAAGCGGTCAATTTTGAAAACCCGGAGAAATGCAAAGACAAAATCTTTTTCGACAACTTGACCCCCCTGTATCCTAAAGAACGTTTAAACCTGGAAATCAGCCAGCAGGAAGTTGCCACCCGCATCATCAATTTGTTGACCCCCATCGGCAAGGGACAGCGGGCCTTGATTGTGGCTCCGCCCTACAGCGGCAAGACCGTCATTTTGCAAAAAGTGGCCAATGCCATTGTCAATAACCACCCTGAGGTGGTTTTGATCGTGCTGCTCATCGACGAGCGTCCTGAAGAAGTCACCGACATGCAGCGCGGCGTCAAGGGCGAGGTCATTGCCTCGACGTTTGACGAACCCGCCGAGCGCCATGTGCAAATCGCCGAGATCGTCATTGAAAAAGCCAAACGCTTGGTGGAGCACAAGCGCGACGTGGTCATCTTGCTAGACAGCATCACCCGTTTGGCCCGGGCCTACAACACCGTGGTGCCGCACAGCGGCAAGATCCTCTCCGGTGGTGTGGATTCCAATGCCCTGCACAAACCCAAACGTTTCTTCGGCGCCGCCCGCAACATCGAAGAGGGCGGGTCACTGACCATCATCGCCACCGCCTTAGTGGATACCGGCAGCCGCATGGACGAAGTCATTTTCGAGGAGTTTAAAGGCACCGGCAACATGGAGCTTCAGCTGGACCGTAATTTGTTCCAGCGGCGCATTTATCCGGCCATTGACCTTAAACGGTCCAACACCCGGCATGAAGAGTTATTGGTCAGCGAGAGCGACCTTCAGCGGATGTGGCTGTTGCGCAAGGCCTTCAATGACCTAAATTCCGCCGAGGCCATGGAGCTTTTGATCGATAAAGTCTCCAAATTCAAATCCAACGCCGACTTTTTGCAGAACATGAATAAATAGGGGCCAGCCCCCTATTTTTATTGCAAAACAGAAACAAATAGTGTATTATGACCCCTCTTTACTTAAGGAGGATTTGATATGAAAGCCAATATTCACCCCACATATGACATTGCCACCATCACCTGTGCCTGCGGGAGTGTGATCCACACCCGGGCCACCAAAAAGGCCATCCGCGTCGAGATCTGCTCCCAATGCCATCCGTTCTTTACCGGCGCCAAGAAGTTCGTGGACACTGCCGGCCGCATCGAGCGTTTCAACAAACGTTATGCTAAGGGCAAATGATTTAAGCAAGCTTAAGCTCAGCGAAGCGCGTTATCAAGAGCTTGAACGACTCCTAGGCGACGAAAAGACAGTCTCCGACCAGACCACATACGGCAAATTGGCCAAAGAATTTTCCGTTTTGTCGGCTCTGCTGGCGCAATACCGCACCTATCAAAAACTCGAAGGCCAATACACTGAACTGCAAGACATCCTTAAAGGCAAAGGCGACGCCGAGCTAAAGAGCATGGCGGAAAGCGAATTGCCTGAGCTGGAGCCCCGTCTCAAAGAGATGGAACAATATTTTTCCGATTATTTCGACCCCACCAAAAACGAGCCGGACAAAGACATCATCATTGAAATCCGCGCCGGAACTGGCGGCCAGGAGGCCAGTCTGTTTGGCGGTGACTTATACCGCATGTACACGAAGTATGCGGACAGAAAAGGCTGGACGCTGGAGCTCATGTCCTATGTGGACACCGAGGCCGGGGGTGTTAAGGAAGTCATTTTTTCTCTCGGCGGCAAAGAGTGTTCCAAACGTTTGAAATGGGAAAGCGGCGTGCATCGCGTCCAGCGCGTGCCTACCACCGAAGCGTCCGGCCGCATCCACACATCGGCGGTGACCGTAGCCATATTGTTTGAACCCGAAGAAATTGATTTAAAGATCGAGGACAAAGATTTAAAAATTGATGTGTATCGTTCGTCCGGCCCCGGCGGCCAGAGCGTCAATACCACCGACTCCGCTGTCCGCATCACCCATGCCAAGTCGGGCATTGTGGTGGTTTGCCAGGACGAGCGTTCGCAACTTAAAAATCGGGCCAAAGCCATGCGCATTTTGCGGGCCCGTTTGCAGGACAAAATGCAGCAGGAGGCCTTTGCCAAAGAGGCGGCCCTGCGCAAATCGCAAGTGGGCTCCGGCGATCGCAGCGAGAAAATCCGCACCTACAATTTTCCCGACCGTCGCGTCACCGACCACCGCATCGGATTTACCAGCCACCGTCTGGAAGCCATTCTGGAAGGCGACATGGATGAGCTGACTGATGCGTTGATTTTGGCCGAGCGTGAAATAAAGGAAAAAGTAAGCAGCTAATCACCGTTCCCCCACGGTGTTCATCATATTTCCCCCAAAAATTAACTTTTATCTACGAGGGGAAACTATGTCCAAAACAAAAGCGCTTACACATGATTTTATTGAGCAGAGGATTTATTTAATTCGGGGGCACAAGGTTATGATTGATAATGATTTAGCTGTGCTTTATGGTGTAGAGACCAGGAGGCTTAAAGAGCAGATTAAGCGAAACTTAGATCGATTTCCTGACGATTTCATGTTTCGCTTAACATGGGAAGAGGCAAAATCTTTAAGGTCGCAAATTGCGACCTTAAACGAAGAGTCTTCAAGGTCGCAATTTGCGACCTTGAATGAAGATCCTTCAAGATCACAATTTGTGATCTTGAAAAGGGGACAACATTTAAAATATTTACCTTATGTTTTTACGGAACAAGGTCTGGCGATGCTATCCAGCGTCTTAAAAAGCAAACAGGCCGTCGTGGTTAATATCGCCATCATGCGCACTTTTGTTAAGTTACGGCGGATGATTTCGGTCAATAAGGAACTTGCTTGGCACTTAAGAGGTTTAGAGACGAGGGTCGGCAAGCATGATCGCGATATCGAGGCCATCTTCGACATAATACGGCGCCTCACAGAGGAGCCACCAAAACCGAGAGTGAAATTAGGCTTTTAAGAAAGCGTTTTCCGAAAATAGCGCCTATACTTGTTTTTCTCATATTTATATAGTATCCTTTAGTAGAATAATATGAGAAGAATACTTACCTATTGCCTCATCATCGGCTTTTTATTGACCAGCTTTGGACCTATGCCATTGGCCAAGGCGCAGGAAGTAGTCCTGCCGCCACCAGGCACCATGGTCCGCTTAAGCCCTGCCTTTACACCTCCAATACTTAAAGGCATTAAAGTCCATCCGGACAATCCTTTCCGATTTGATTTCGTTTTGGAAGAAGGCGACACCTCTCAAACCTCCCCAACCCCGGAGGTTGAGGAGGTCACCAAACTGATTAAGTATTTCCTGGCCTCCATTACCACCCCTGAAAAAGACCTCTGGGTCAATCTCTCTCCTTACGAAAAAGACCGCATTGTGCCGGAGTCTTTCGGTCAAACCGAGATGGGTCGCGACCTTTTGGCCCAGGATTACATGCTCAAACAAATCACCGCTAGTCTGATTTACCCAGAGGATGAGATCGGCAAGAAATTCTGGAAACGCATTTATGAAGAGGCAGCGCGAAAATTCGGATCGACCAACGTACCGGTCAATACGTTCAACAAAGTCTGGGTCATTCCAGAAAAGGCCGTTGTATATGAAAACGCCTCAGCCGCCACCGCTTATGTTGTTGAGAGCAAGCTTAAAGTCATGCTGGAGTCTGATTATTTAGCATTAGAAAAGAGCGCCACTGCTGAAAAGTCCAGCCAAGCCAATGATATCGGAAAACAAATCGTCCGCGAGATTGTTATTCCCGCGCTCACCACAGAAGTCAATGAAGGGAAAAATTTTGCCCAGCTGAGGCAAGTCTATCATTCCCTCATCCTCGCCGCCTGGTACAAGAAAAAAATCAAAGACAGCATTTTAATAAAAGTCTACGCTGACAAAAACAAAGTTTCCGGGGTCAACATCGATGACCCGCAGGAAAAGCAAAAGATCTATGAGCGCTACCTTCAGGCTTTCAAAAAAGGCGCCTACAATTATATCAAAGAGGAAACCGATCCTGTAACCCACCAAACCATCCCACGAAAGTATTTTTCCGGGGGAAAAAATTTTGCGAGAACAACTGCCACCACGCAAATTATCAATGAACAGAATGCTTCTCCGGCAATGATGACCCGGGTTTACAATTCCCTTAAGAAGATGGGAACAATTTTTATGATAGCCGCAACGCTGAATTCGGCCATCCCGACAGCGGGTCTAGCTGCTCAAACAGAAATAAAGGCGCCGAGTTCCGCACCCGTTTATCGTCCCATTGTACCGCCATTTAAAACGATAAAGGAATTACAGCAACAGAACCCGGCTGTCGAAAAGATCATGTCTCAATTCAGCAAAGAAGTTAACGAAATGGCAAGCAAGGGACAGGCGCTGGCAAAAGTCAAGGATACGTATGGATTTAGTCATCTATTTATTGAGAAAATCACCCAATACAATGCGCTTTTTAGGCCGTATAAATTGTTTATAGAACCCAATTTGGAGGGAAACAAACTCCTTTTACGCCCGCACTATGTTGCGGGAAGCACCATTTATAATTCCGTAGTCTTCGTGGTCCCGCTGGACAGAAAAATTCCTGATACGGATACCCTCCTTCAGGGAAAAGATATCATCATCCAAGAAGGACGAAGTTATGGTTCTGTAACCATTGTAGATATCAATAACATTGAGATTGCCGTATTTGTCGTCCAAAGCTGGCTGGCCGGAAGAATCAAACTAGATTCCAACATGGAGCAACTTTACCGTAAATTGTGGCCCAATAAAAACGCCTCCATTGAAGACTTGCGGGCGATTTTTAGAAACATCGTGGTCACGCATGAATATGAACACAGCCAGGGAGGAGATGAGGTTTCAGCGTTGCTGGCCGACACGATTGTAGGGCCTTCTCCGGTGGCCAGCCTTACCAATATCCAGGATTTATCCAGGACAGCGGATGAGGAGCACAAAAAGGCGGCAAACAAGGTTCTTGAGTTGACCGGCTTAAATAGGAGCACAGAATTTAAGAGTCGAGTTTTGGATAAGACTCTGCCTGAGGCGGAGGAATATTTGAGGATTGCTGCCTTACGGGCATATATAAAGCATCGCAATAAACCCTTTTTTGATGCTGCCAAGATAGAAGCAGCGGCAAGATTGAAAATGCCTATTGCCAATTTACTCGCTATTGACCGGGAATCCAAAAAGGACGTAGACGTTAAGCAGAGAGAGGTCTTAAACAAAACGTTAGAGAAAACGAAGATAGATCGGCGTGTTGTTGCAGCTATTGCCGGCGCTGATATTAGCAGTTTTTTGAAAGAGGAAGGAAAAATAACGGATAAAGAGAAAGATGAGTTTTTAGGGCGAGTGCGTGGCGGAGTGGGTGTGTTTACAGATATTTTGGGAAAACTCCAGGCCCAGACCATGGCCCATCTGCAGAAAAGTTATATTGATAAGGCCGATCAATTGGCAAAACAAGGAAAAACTCAAGAAGCTAATACTCTAGCAAGAGCAGCAGAGTCGGAACATAAAAGATTGTTAAAGTTAATTGATGAGGCCGCCAAGTTGTTTAACAAGGTATCTGAGGACTTAAATTTAACCCAGGGCATACAACTACAGCAAAGCAGCGTTCCGGGATCGGTTTATGCAACAGCCGATACCAAATCAACCGGCACAGTCCTATATACTGTGGCCGCGTATCGGGATCCTTTAAAAAATTATGAGGCGGTTTCAGACACGGCCCAACTCCCCGTGTTGGCGGATAGGGCTGTGCTGTCGAAAGACGCATTTGAACGATCGGTACAAGCACAGGAGCTGATCGCGGAGCTGGCAGGGCAATATTTGGGTGTCCATGAGAATATATTGCCGACAACTGCACTGTCGGAAACTCAAATTCAAGATATTGCCAGTTTTATCATTCCAGATCTCTTTCGTGTAACAGGTCAAAATGATGATTTTCTAGAATCTCTAAACAATATAATGACCACAGAAGGAATAACAGAATACCGTCGCAAGTTTGGACACTTTAATGTGAATGATTTGGTGATGGTATTTCAAAGGGTTTACACTTTATCCGAGAATCCACTCGCCTCAGGGTTTTCAAAATCTTCATTTGGGCACGGTGTTGACCTAATCCGTTTAAATGATTTCGGAGAAAGCAACTATACAGTCAACCAGATTTTGGAATTGGCAGGATTTTCCGGAGAATCGTGGGAGCAGATTCAAGCTGACGAGAAGGCCATGCGTTTACTTAGGGAGGGCCGGGGAAATGAGCTGCTTGAGTACGCAAATGGAAGAAAGTTTGCTGAGCTCTTGCCGATATTGAAGGGTTTCTTCCAAACCCTCTCCACTGAGGCGAGATTGATGGAAACTGCCAATCTTACACGTATCTTGGAAGACGTCAATACGACGCTTGGCCGCCCTTTGGAGTTGTTGCCCGCAGATCAACAATATCAAGTATATGGCCAGCTTGCTCGAAAGTTACAACTGAGTCTCTTTGACGATTTTGTTAGAACCCTTCACGTCGTGGAATTTGTAAGAGAAAATTACAACCGCTATCCAACGCAGGTTTTGGGACGCGGAGGAAATGGACTTGTCTATGCATTTAGCGATGCCCAGGGGGTGACCCAAGCAGTCAAGGCTAACATCATTTCGAATACGGCAGCAGCACAGTCATTTTATACCAACTTGAGCACAACCATCAGCAGATTAAAAGGCAGCACTAGGTTTGCCGAAAATTATGACTTAGTTGCGCTGTCCTTTGATCATGAAGTGTTAATTTTGGAATTTAATGAGTTGGTCTCAGGTCCAAGCGCCGAGGAAATTGCCAGTGATAAGAATTTATCTTTAGACCAGGCGCTGGACTTAATTGTTCAACTGTCAGACATATATCGTGAGCTGGACCAAAAGGGGCTGGTAAACCGGGATGATTTACGCAACCTTAGTAATGTCTTAGTCGATGATACAAATCAGGTAAAATTTATTGATTATGAAGAGATCGTTGGCAAAGAATCGCTAAGTAAGGAACATGCGGAAGAAACTAAAAGCCAATTGCTCATGGCCTTAGTGCGTATTCTTTCTGGAATGTCTTTAAGAAGTTTTGAGGGAAATCGTGTTTGGGAAGGTCTTAAGATGGACTTCCGAAGGCGTTTCCCGCAAGCCACCGAAAGTGGAACAGATGCTCTTTTTGGTTTTTTCGAAAAAGAAAGCGTGATGGAACAAGGGAGTGTCGTAGATTTTAGTGAGCGTCTGACTCTGGTTATTGACAATGCTCGAAGAGACTTTGCTATGGGGCAAGGGGGTATTGATTTAAATGCGGAGGGTACAGAAATTGCCTTGGAGGATTCCTTTGAAATTTTGGAACCTGATCCTAGCGCGCCGAGGATAGCTTCCACGGGGAAGGCATTGCCTACGGAAATGACCGGGCTCTCGCGCAGTTCTTCCGGGTGGACGCGCCGGAGGTTTACGCAGGGTGTAGTTGCCGGAATAGCGGGGGCATGGGCATTGGCCAATGCGCCTGGGACACTGGCGGCAGCAGTTGCCCAATTGCAAACGCCCGCCGCAAAATTAAAATCGGCCAGAGAGATCGTGACCGCCACGCTCAACGAAATTCTTAAAACTGGAAGTATGTCCAGTGGCCTTGTTAATAATCCAGATAGGTATTGGAGTAATATTTTTTCGCAGGCAGGAGGGGAAGATTATTTTGATTATGTGGTGGACGATATCCAATTGGCGATTGATGAAGGTCTTAAGCCATATAATGAGGGAAAAGAATATTCCGTAACTGAATTTGCCAAACTTGCCCTGACCGCGCTTAATAATCCCCAAAAAAGACTGGAATATTTTTTTAGGGGTGCGTGGACCAATTTTATGATTGCGCAAGCTAATGGCAAACCATTGGCCAAGGTGAGCGACATTATGAGAGAGAGGGCCAGATTCATTGATCCAGAGCTGTATAGCATGGTCAATGTGTTGATCGAGAATGTCAATAATGTTTTGGATCAAAAAATATATGACCAGTGGCGCCTTTTTAATGAGCGATATCTGGTGAATAAAAAGGAACTGTATGGTAACCTTGATTCCGATAAAGGGAAGGACGGTGCCGCAGTTTATTTTGCAATCATGTCACGTATCATTGAGCGGGAAATCGTTAATGACCAAACTGTTTTATTGGGAAGAAAGATCGACCGGGTTAATACCCGTGGGGCAATAGGCCACAGTATACCAGGTGAAAAATATGTCTTTGGGGACCTTCTGGAGATAGATAAAATCTCCGAAACCATAGGGAATGTCCTGGTTTCGGGGCGCACGTATTGGACAGAAAAAGAATTTAAACAATTTTCACCCATCGCGGATCGGTGGATCAAAAAGACTTTTCAAGGGAAGAAAAGTAATAGGGGTTGGATTAGAAATTTTGTGCAGGAAGATATTGTCAGACACGAGGTTATACATAAGCTCAAGGAGCTTCGGAAGGCATTTTATAATATGCCGAATATTTTTTCTATAAATGAGAAAGGACGGGAAGCTGTTACAAGTGAAATTGTGTCTTATTTAGTTCAGATGAGTCTTAGTAAGCATCCTGCCTTGGCGTTGCTTATATTGCTTCCACATCTCGCACAGGGCCGGGGAACCGCAGAATTTTATACCGCGATGTATATTTTCAATACACTTTTAGACCGGCCAGTTAATCAATGGAGGACCACTCCAGATGTCTTGGCCGCCACGTTTGAACAGCTTTTATCAATGGATGACACGGTCCTGAGGCAAAAGGCTTCGGCTTTAATCGACACTAATATGAAAAATATGGGCAATTATGATGGTGTAAAAAATTATCAAAAGGCGGATGGAGCCATGACAGGCGAGCAGTATTTTATTCAAAGTCAAGAAAACCCTCAATACAAGCTGGACGGAAAACTCCTAAATAATGCCACCGGCCCGATAAATGAGCTTGTCGGTGATACTAAGGATATTTACAAGGTCACAACCGAAGATGGTCAAATCATTGCGGTAAAGGTCAATAAAGATCCTGCAAAAATCGATTATCTGATTAATTTTGATGAGAAAAACATCATTGATTTGCAAGAATTCAACGGGCCGGAATATTATGGAAGGGTTTCAATTAACATTGATGGCCAATTGAGATTAGGATTAGCAATGGAGCTAATCGATGGCGTGGACCTTGATTCTATGGTTTATCATGCGGCAAAGCCAGGATTTGCAATTACTCAGCAGCACCTCGCATCAGCAAATGAGTTATTCGGTAAACTTGAGGAAAAAGGACGTTCATTTCCCTCTGCAGAATTGGTATCTAATAATTTTATATTAACGCCAGATGGCCGCGTCAGGCCCATTGATATGCCAGTACTCATTGCTCCCCCGGCCAATCGGGATAAATTTATTTCAGAAGTTATTGAGCCTATACAAAAAAAGATTGGTTCTTTGGTGCAGGTCCAAATCCCGGCTGATTGGACCATAGAACCAAGCAAAATGTTTTATGATCAAGGCACCGACCCAACCCGAAAGATTTTACCCACCAAATATGCTGTCTCAGTCGTCATCATGAATGAGAAAGGTGAAGTGCTCTTTGCCAAAAGAAATCCTCATGAGGGTGGGCAATGGTCGCTGCCGTCTTCATTTATTGACGTGGAAGACGATCCGGAGGCCATGAATATTTTAAGCAATAAAATGGAAGCGTCATTGGGCGTAAAATTAAATGCCGTCGAGTTGATCGGCAAACGAATGGGATATCGGGGGGAGATTGGGGCGGCCCCATGGCAGCTTCTCATGCATGTCGTTTTTGCCAAATCTTATTCAGGGCAACCCTATCAGACTGGTATTGTCCATGAAAGTGGAATGCCCAAATATACCGAGTTCGGATTTTTTAATCCCAAAGAATTTTTAACAGGGAAAGTGGGGAGCTTTGATTTGGACACCGCTGGCGATTGCACGTCGTGTTTCGGGACCATTCTGCATCACGGATCTTATAAAGAGTTTGAAGAGGCATTTCGTTCGACAAAGAAAGACGGCGCAGTAGACAATGCTCTCTTATCCGGTCCAGGCGGTATCAATTTCAACGCGGACAAAACCAATCAGGCTCTGCAGATCAAAAATAGCGCCGGGGAAATCAAATTCAACCCCGACCCCGCCATGCTTGAACAGTTGGAAAATACCACCGGCTTTATGCCGGTCATTATCAACATCCAACCCATGAACGATTTGAAATTGTTTCTGGGCCTTACCGCCCCCCCGGGTTCTTCCGCACTTGCTTCGGCAACATAACGCTATATAATCATTCAATGTCCGAAGATGAAATTATCCTGACCCACATCCTCAAGTGTTCCCGCAGTGAGCTTTTATCCAAAAAAATTAAACTGAACGTCAGCCAGCAACGGCAATTTAAGCGATATCAAGCCCGGCGCCGAAAAGGGGAGCCCTTGCAGTACATTTTGGGGTCCTGGGATTTTTTTGGATTAGAATTTAAAATTGATCCTCGCGTTCTAGTGCCGAGACCTGAGACGGAAGTTCTGGTGGAGCTGGCGGTAAAAAGGTTTAAAGGGACGCACATCCTCGATTTGGGCACTGGTTCCGGCAACATTGCGGTGACTTTAGCCAAACTACTGCCCAAGGCCCAGGTGGTGGCGGTGGATATTTCCCCCAAAGCATTGACACTTGCTAAGCAGAATGCCAAACAGCATGGCGTCGCGCAAAGGATCAATTTCGTGCATGCGGACATGGGAAAGTATTGTGCCAAGCCCGGACAACCGTTTGATCTGGTAATTTCCAATCCTCCCTATGTGCCGACCGGGGATATGACGGGGCTTCCAATTGATGTTAAGCAAGAGCCGGCCCTGGCCTTGGATGGCGGGCCGGATGGCTTGAATTTTTACAAAATCATTATAAAATACTCTCCTTGCTTGCTAAGTGAAGGCGGCTGGCTTATGATGGAGTTCGGCGACGGTCAGGCAAAAGCCCTTAAGAAACTGGCGAAAGGCCAGGCAGCAATCTCCGACATCGAAATTCATAAAGATTTGGCTGGTAAAGAAAGGATTTTCATTGGAAAAATTCGTCATTGAAGGCGGAAAGAAGTTAAGCGGGGAGATCCGGGTCAGCGGTTCCAAAAATGCCACGTTGCCGGTCTTGGCAGCCACCCTGCTCACCGACAGCGTGTGCGAGATCCGCAATGTCCCAAAGCTGCGGGACACCATGACCATGTGCAAGTTGCTGCGGTCACTGGGCAAGACAGTTGAGATCAGCCCCACCAAGATCAAAATTTCCGGCAGCGCCAACAATCATGTGGCGGATTATAAATTGGTGTCCACCATGCGCGGGTCCTTTTGCGTGTTGGGGCCGCTATTGGCAAAACTGGGCAAGGCCAAAGTGTCCATGCCCGGCGGCTGCATTATCGGGGTGCGTCCGGTGGATTTGCATATGAAAGGGATCTCGGCTCTGGGGGTCAAATCCGGTTTTGAAGGGGGCTATGTGCTTGCCCAGGCCTCGCGCCTCAAAGGCGCCCAAATGTATTTGGGGGGGACGTTTGGCTCGTCGGTGTTGGCCACTGCCAATGTCATGATGGCCGCCGCGCTGGCGCACGGCGAGACGGTCATTGAATCTGCGGCGTGTGAGCCCGAAATCGAAGAGCTGGGGGATTTTTTAAGCGCCATGGGGGCCAAGATCGACGGGCACGGCACTCCGCGCATTGTCATTAACGGGGTGCGCAAGTTAAATGGGGTCAACTATAAAATGGGCTCGGACCGCATCGAAGCTGGCACCTTTCTACTCATGGCAGCCGCCACCAAAGGCGACATTGTGGTCAAGGATGCCAATTACAATCATATGCTGGCCTTAATCGATAAGTTAAATTCGATCGGGGTAGAAGTCAATAAAGTTGGCTCCCATGACTTAAGGATCAAATCCCGCAAGAAACTGCGGCCGGCCAACATTGTCACCCACCCGCATCCGGGGTTTCCCACTGATTTGCAAGCGCAGTACATGGCGCTCATGGCCATTACGCCGGGGGTAAGTTTGATCACCGATCGGGTGTTTCCGGATCGCTTTATGCACATTGCGGAACTTAATCGCATGGGCGCCCAGATCAGGCGAGATTCCGGCAGCGCCATCGTCGAGGGGGTCAAGCAATTGTTTGGCGCGCCGGTCATGGCCTCGGACCTGCGCGCTTCCGCAGCTTTGGTCATCGCCGGATTGGCTGCCAAAGGAAAGACCGAGATCCACCGCATTTATCACTTAGACCGCGGCTATGAGAATTTAGACGAGAAATTGCTGCAGATCGGCGCCAAAGTTTCCCGCGAGAAAGAATAAATGATTTTAATGATCGACAATTATGATTCGTTCACCTACAACCTCGTGCAGTATTTTGGCGAGCTCAAGGCCGCTGTGCGCGTTGTGCGCAATGATGCTTTGACCGTCGCCCAGGTCAAAGCCATGAAACCTGAGAAAATTGTGATTTCTCCGGGGCCTGGCCGTCCGGAAGACGCCGGCATCTCCGTTGACATTATCCAAAAGTTGGGCGGGCAAATTCCCATTCTGGGGGTCTGCCTCGGCCATCAAGGCATCGGGTTTGCGTATGGCGGCAAAATCATCAATGCCAAAAAACTGATGCACGGCAAGACCTCCATGATCGAGCACAAAGGCCAGAATGTGTTTAAAGGCCTGCCGCATCCTTTTGAAGCCACCCGGTACCACTCGTTGGTCATTGACCCTAAAACTCTTCCCGCGTGCCTGGAAACAACCGCTTGGACCACCGACGACCGTGAAATCATGGGTGTGGCCCATAAAACCTTGCCCGTCTGGGGCGTCCAATTCCATCCCGAGTCGATACTCACCCGGGAGGGTAAAAATTTACTCGCCAATTTTTTAAAACTCTAAATGCGTGATTATATCTTAAAAATCCAGCATGGCGAAAATCTCAACCATGATGAAATCACCATTGTCATGGAGCTCATCATGGCCGGCCATGCCGATGTCCAAGACATCCGGGATTTTTTGCTGGCCCTCAATGCCAAAGGTCCGACGGTGGAGGAGATCACTGCCTGCGCCTTGATCATGCGCAAATTTGTCTTGCCGGTTAAGACCAAACACGGTGTGGTCCTAGACACCTGCGGCACCGGGGGGGACAATAAGGACACCTTTAATATCTCAACATTGGCAGCGATTGTGGTGGCATCCTGCGGCATTGTGGTGGCCAAGCACGGCAACCGCTCGGTGTCCAGCAAGTGCGGCAGCGCCGACGTTCTGGAAGCACTGGGCGTCAATGTGCAGATGGAAGGGCGTTTCTTAAGCGAGTGTCTAGACAAAATCGGCCTGGCATTTTTATTTGCCCAACGGCTGCATCCGGCCATGAAAAATGTGGCCCCGGTGCGCCAGGAACTTGGCGTTAAAACCATTTTTAATATTTTGGGTCCCTTGACCAACCCTGCCCAGGCCTCTCATCAGGTGATGGGGGTCTACAGCCGGGAACTCACTGAACCCATGGCCCGGGTGCTTAAGAATTTAGGGTTGAAGCGGGCCTTGGTGGTGCATGGCTCCGACGGGTTGGATGAGATCACCACCTCGGCCAAGACCTTTGTGAGTGAGTTTAACGGCCGGGACGTGATTTCTTATGACATTAATCCGCATGAACTCGGCATTGCCAAAGCCAAGCCGGAAGATTTTATCGGCGGCAATGCGGCCACCAATGCGGACATTGCTCTGTCCATCCTCAAAGGTGAGCATGGTCCTCGGCGCAACATTGTGGTGGTTAATGCGGCGTATGCGCTCTATACCGCCGAGGCGGTGGACAATTTGATGAAGGGCATGCGCATGGCGGAACATGCCCTTGATTCCCGGCGGGCTTTTCAAAAATTGGAAGAATTAAAGGAGTTTACCAACCGTGCCGGAAAATAATTTTTTAGAGACCATCGCCAAGGAAAAGAAAGCTGCTCTCAAACCCAAGACTGCCTATTATGAAAATTTGAAAAAAAATATGCGCCCCAAAGGGCAGAATCGATACCACCTATTTAAAGATGCCATATCCCAAAAAGGAGGTATCAACTTGATTGCGGAGGTGAAGAAAGCATCGCCTTCCGCCGGGCTCATCCGGGAAGATTTTAATGCCATGCAGATCGCCAAGATTTATGTCAAAGAAGGTGCCGCGGCCATTTCGGTGCTCACCGAGGAGAAATATTTTTTAGGAAAACCGGCCTATTTAAGAAGAATCAGCGAGGATTTGAGCGTTCCAACCCTCATGAAAGATTTTATCGTGCATGAGTATCAAATTTACGAAGGGGCCTTTTGCGGCGCCTCGGCGGTGCTGCTCATTGTGGCTATGCACGCCAAAAAAGAATTAAAAGAATTGATGGCCTGCGCTTACCGTCTGGGATTGGATTGCTTGGTGGAAGTGCATGACGAGAAGGAATTGGACGGGGCCATCAACGCCGGGGCAGAAATTATCGGCGTCAATAATCGGGACTTGCGCAGTTTAGCGGTGGACATTAAAAATTGCCTACGGTTGATCCCGCGCATCCCATCCTCCAAGGTCATTGTGGCGGAAAGCGGCATCCGCACCCATGAGGACGTTAAGCGCGTGCGCGATGCCGGGGCGCATGCGGTATTAATCGGCGAGACCTTTATGCGTTCCGACGACATCGGCGCCAAAATACGAGGAGTTATGCATGGTCAGAGTTAAAGTGTGCGGCATCACCAATGCCGCGGATGCCCAAAAAGCCGCCCGCTTGGGCGCTTGGGCGTTAGGGTTTATTTTTTATAAAAAGAGCCCGCGGTTTATTTCACCATTCAAAGCGAAGATGATCATTGAAACCCTGCCGCCCTTTATCACACCCGTCGGTGTTTTTGTTAACCACAATTTTGGGGCCATGCGGGACATCATCGGCCATTGCGGACTGAGGGTGGTGCAATTGCACGGGGACGAAGATGCGCATTTTTGCAACCGCCTGCGCCGGGACAAAACCAGAGTGATCAAGGCCTTCCGGGTGTCCGAGAAATTCGGTCCTGATGATGTGAAAGGATATAAGGTGGATGCATTCTTGTTTGATACCGCTAGTCAGGACCTCTACGGCGGCACCGGCCAGAGTTTTGATTGGCGCCTGTTGCTGCCGCTCAAATCTCAGGAAGTGCCGCTCATTTTATCCGGGGGGTTAAACAACCAGAATGTGATCGATGCGGTCAATGGGTTGAAGCCATATGCGGTCGATGTGAACAGTTCTATTGAAGAAAGTCCCGGCAAAAAAGATGCCCGTAAAATGAAAGATTTTATCGACGTGGTCAGTTACATCTCAGGACCGCAAGTTAAATCTCATGACCTACCTTAACGCCAAAGAAGTCAAAGACCTGGTGCATTTATCAGCCCACCAGATCCTATTATTCTTAGGCAATGCCGATCCAAAGACGTTTACGGGTGAGGCCAGGGAAGCTATTGTTGATTTTCACAAGAACCCAGGGCAGTACTCTCAGGAAAAGCTGGTGGAAAACGGATCCGGCCTGGACACCGCGCACCAGTTCCCGGTGCGCATTGAATTGCGGGCGGGCGGCCCACAGGGTGCGGCCCAAGTGGCGGCAAAAGGCATCTGGGGAGAACACCGCACCGAAGCCGTCTCTGTCGTACGCAAAGAAATCCTTCGGCGCGCTTACGCGGTGGAGGCTCGGGTGGCGGGGACTTCATCGTTTGAATTTAACCGCACCGGCGTGCATAAAGGTTTGCCTATCCGTTATGTGTGTTCCAATTGGGGCCAAGTCTTGGATCAAATGTCCTATGCGCCGGGGCCGTTGGTTGACAGCCGCCGCAGGCCAACCCTGATTGCCACCGATGGAGACGGGACCGTGTACGGCGGCCCCCAGTTAAACCACTTGCCTTTGCTTAAAGATAGCCCGGTGTTCGCGGCATTATTGGCCTATCTGCGGGCCGGCGGCGTATGGATGCTCATTTCCGGAAATGATTTGCTGCGCACGTTTGCCCGGGTCATTCCCGAGCTTCCCAACGAGGTGTATCCGCGCATTTTGCTTTCCGCCAACGGGGGCGCAGACGTGGCAGCCATATCCAAGACTGGAAAAGCATTGTACCTCAAGGACTATAGGGAACGCGCATTGCAGGAGTCAGGTAACAATCTAGCTGCAGAGTTTGACCTGGTGTATGTCGGCGACGATCCCAGCGAAGGCGGAAACGATCACCCGGCCTTTGAGGCCGTGGGCCAGAAGCGCAGCATTTTGGTAAAAAGTCTGTCCGATTCCAAAATATTTTTTGAGAAATGGATGCATGAGAGAAAACTTCATTCTGTCTAAGAGCGACTCTCCCCGGATGTTTGATGCCATTGCCGGCCGGTATGATTTTTTAAACCGCATATTGTCCCTGGGGCAAGACACCAAGTGGCGGCAAAGACTTAGAGAATACCTTCCGTCGGGAAACAGCATTCATGTGCTCGACTTGGCGTGCGGCACCGCCGATGTTTTAATTGCCCTGGCCAAAAATAACCCCGCGGTGACCCAGGGCGTGGGGGTTGATTTGGCCCATCGCATGCTGCTCATTGGACGCGCAAAGATCAGCGCCGCCGGGTTGTCCGATAAAATCATCCTTCAGGCCGGCGATGCCCAGGCCTTGCAGTTTTTAGACGAGAGTTTTGACTGTGTCAGCATTGCCTTCGGCATCCGCAATGTCCCTGATCTGCGGCTTTGTTTGCTGGAAATGTACCGGGTCAGCAAAAAGGGCGGCCGGGTTCTCATCCTGGAATCGTCCAAACCCACGCATCCGCTTTTGTTGGCCGGCCATTGGCTGTATATCAACACCTTTGTTCCGCTCATGGGTTTTTTGTTTTCCGGGCATGGACGGGCCTACCGGTATTTGTCCCAAACCATTCAATCGTTCCCCTCGGGGGATCGCTTCTGCAAAATCCTAAAACAATTCGGATTGATTAACGTGCAATCCTATCCGCTGATGGGCGGCGCGGCCACGATTTATGTCGGCGAAAAATAATCCCTTATGTTCCTACGATGCGGCCAAGGCGCTCATGGCGCAGGCCATTCGGTCTTACCGCCCCGCCGGCAGCATTGTCCGCATTGAACTCAAAATTGAGCCGGTGGATCAAATTCGCTGGTTATCGGCGCAAAAGTCGAGTGTTAAAATTTTCGGCGCCAATCAGGACGACAGCGCCGCGATTGCCGGGGTGGGTGAGGCGTTGGGCCTGCAAGGCCAGGGTAAGCCGGCATACGCGAAAATATTCCAGCAGCTGCGCCGGCATTTGACCCCGCAATATCCCTATTTGCAATGGTACGGCGGGTTTTGCTTTGACCATTTGCGTCGTGACCGGGAATGGCATAGTTTTGGCACCTGGCGATTTGTCTTGCCGCGGTTTGAATTGGCGCGCGATGGTCGGAAGATGATTTTTAGTTGCAATTTGCTGGGGCCTGTTGATAAAAAACGGCTGTTGAAAGACTTGGCCGGTCTGACTATTCCGAAGTTTGATAAAAATTTCCAATCCCCGTTGCATTCTCGTCGAGATAGTCCCGCCCAGGTGGTCTGGCAAGAATCCGTGGACGATGTTCTTCGGAAGATACGGCAGGGACAATGTTCTAAAGTGGTGCTGGCCCGCAGAACCGATTTTTTATTCCGGCAGCCACTCAACCCCTGGGCGATGCTCAAGACGTTAAAAAAGGTGACCCCGGACAGCTATCATTTTGCCTTTCAGTTTGGCCCGGCGGTATTCCTGGGAGCGTCTCCGGAGCGGGTGTATCAGCGCCGGGGAACGCACGTGCGCACCCAAGCCCTAGCCGGTACTAAACCACCTTCTTTTTCCGCGCAGGCTTTGCTTAAGTCGGCCAAAGACCGCCATGAACATCAAATTGTGGTCGAGGCGATTGCTGCCGCTCTAAGGCCCTTGTGCCATGGGTTAAACATAGCTTCGGGTCCGCAGGTGGTCACTCTGTCCAACGGCCATCATCTCAACACAGAGTTTGAGGGTCATTTAAAAGATGGCGTGAGCGATGAAGATGTTTTACAATCATTGCACCCCACCCCGGCGGTCGGCGGGGCGCCCCGCGATTTGGCATTGCCCATGATCCGCCGCCTGGAGCCATTCGGCCGCGGCTGGTATGCCGGCCCTTTGGGATACGTGGGCCTGGATTGGGTGGAATTTGTGGTTGGCATACGCTCAGGGTTAGTGCAAGGAAAAAAATTATCCGTCTTCGCCGGTGCAGGGATTGTGGCCGGATCAAATGCTACTGACGAGTGGTTGGAAGTTGAGAATAAGATTGGCAATTTTATTAAGATAATAGGCAAACAAAGAGGGTAGCTAACTTCGGTAGCAATTTTACGGCTCCGGTGGTCTTTTTCCGCCAATCTTCACTCTATGTCCAGAAACACAACGCCCCTTCGGGGCTGTGTTTCTGAATCGGTGTCGTAGATTGGCGGGACCACAGTCGCCTTAAAAATTGCTACCGAAATTAGCTACATCTAATCATGCATAAATATCCTAATCTCAATCACTGTTGGGGATCCTTGATGGTTGAGGAACTTATCCGTAACGGTGTGGAGTATTTTTGTATTGCCCCCGGTTCGCGTTCGTCCCCCTTGACGGTGGCAGTGGCCCGCCATGCGAAAGCCCAATCCATGGTCCATTTTGATGAGCGGGGCCTGGCGTTTCATGCCTTGGGTTATGTGATGGCGGCCAAAAAGCCGGCGGTGATCATTTGCACGTCGGGAACGGCCGTGGCGAATTTTTTGCCGGCGGTCGTTGAGGCCTCTAAGAAAAAGATTCCGCTCATTGTCCTGACCGCGGACCGGCCGCCGGAGCTTCGGCAAACCGGTGCGGTGCAGACCATTGATCAGGTGCACATGTTTGGCAAATATGCCCTGTGGCACTGCGATATGCCATGTCCTGATCTATCCATCAAGCCGGAATTTGTCTTGACGACCATAGACCAGGCGTTCTATCAGTCCGTGCGCAATCGAGGCGTGGTGCATTTAAACTGCATGTATCGTGAGCCTCTGGCACCCACACCAACGGCAACCCCCTGGGGAACATATTTGGGCGGCATCACGCGCTGGCAGAAAAGCAAAACTCCTTACACCACCTATGTCACCAATTTTGAAGGCGCTCCCATTTTTGACCCCGCACCCATCGTGCAGCGCATCGATGCGATTAAGAACGGGATTATTGCGGTGGGGAAACTGAGCGGAGAAGCCGAGGCCGCCCAAATTCTGGGGTTCGCCCGCCGTTTGCATTGGCCGGTATTTCCCGACGTGTCCTCGGGGTTACGCTTGGGTCATTCACAAGAGGGGATTATCCATTATTTTGACCAAATCTTAAGTTCATCGAAGGCCCAAGCCAAGATCACCGTGGATGGCATCGTCCATTTCGGCGGCCGCCTGACGTCCAAGCGGTTTTATGATTTCGTCGAACGCAAAGCACCGACGGAATACATCACCGCGCTCAACCACGCCTTGCGGGCTGACCCATTGCATAAAGTTTCCCTGCGCCTCGAATGCGCGCCGGCCCAGTTTTGTGAACAAGTTGGGCCGCAGCTCAAAGGCCGGCCGGCAGGGGCCCTATACAAGAGTTTAGTCAAAGCGAATGACATGGCGGATGCGGCCATCGAGAAATTTTTTATAGACGATGAACGTTTATGTGAGCCGCGTCTGGCCCGGCTGGTGTCGCAAATGCTTCCCAAGGGTTCTGGGTTATTCTTGGCCAATAGTTTGCCCGTGCGGGAGGCTGATATGTATGCGGATTATAAGGGTCCGGCCGTGCAGGTTGCCGGCAACCGCGGGGCCAGCGGCATCGACGGTACCATCGCTGCGGCCGCCGGGTTTGCCCGCGGCCTAAAGAAACCGGTGACCCTCATGATCGGGGATTTGGCCACCTTGCATGACTTAAACTCGCTGGCCATTTTGAAAGCCATCGACGAGCCCTTTGTGGCGGTGGTGATCAATAACGGTGGCGGGGGAATTTTTTCTTTCCTGCCCATTGCTGGTTTTGGCGATGTTTTTGAAAAATTTTACGGCACCCCGCATTCCGCCACCTTTGCCAATGCCGCAGCCATGTTCGAGCTGCAGTATGCCCGGCCGCAGAGCGCCAGGGATTTTGCCAAGGCCTATGCCAAGGCGATCAAATCAAAAACCGCGACGATCATCGAAGTCATGACGGGCAGGGAAGAAAATGTTTTGGTGCACCGGAAATTGCAGGAGCTGCTGGCACGATAAACTTTAAGCCGGCCTATGCAGGGTGATCAGGCCTTTTTGAAAATCAATCACCATCTGCATGCCTTTAAAAAAATTAAGACCCAGCAGTCCTTCCACCGGCCGTTTGGAAGGCAAATCATAACAGATGACTTGCAGGTTGCGTTTGGTGATGCCGAGGCAGGAAAATTCCGGGATGGCAATGACCGGGCAGGTCTTATTCCCGCCCGATGTGGCGATCACCATGGTGACTTGTTTTTTTTGGTTCTTGAGAAGTCCCAGCGCCTGGGCGGTTTTTAAAGAGATGATGGTGTTGGTGGCACCGGTGTCTAGGGCCAGAGGCAAAAATGCGGAGCGGTGGTGACCGGAGATTTTGGCGCTGCACAGGATGAGACCCTTATTTTTAGGAAAATAAAATGATGGCATTGAAATGGGGTTTTAGGATGACAGCGCAGCTTTGGTGCCGACCGGCAGCGCGTCGGTATAGCAAATATAGATGGGCCTCTGCCATTCTTTATAGGTATGCAGTTTTTTGTAAATGGCTGTTTTGTTCCGGCTGCAGGCCAAAAGCTGGCCCCGCAAAGGGGTATTGGTGATTTTATCCTCGTTAAACACATCCACCAGGATATAATGGTGCGGATGCTTGCGGATGATGGACGAAATTTTTATGATTGGCTGATGAACCATACCTGAAGGTTATCACAATGGGCATCAATTTTCAAGAACTCGATTTTAATGATGAATTCGTGGCCGCGTTTAAAGCCATGGAGCACACCACAGACCATGTGTTTATCACCGGCAAGGCTGGGACCGGCAAATCCACCTTGCTGCAGTATTTCCGCCACAAAACCCAGAAAAGCATTGCGGTTGTGGCCCCCACCGGCGTTTCCGCCATCCAGATCCAGGGCCAAACCATCCACTCATTTTTTCAATTTAAACCGGACATCACTCCCCAGAGCGTCGGGGACATTCCCATTCGCCGCCGCAAACGGCAGATGTTTCTGAAATTGGATGCTTTGATCATTGATGAGATCTCCATGGTCCGGGCTGATCTTTTGGATTGCGTGGATGCGATGTTGCGGCTCTATGGCCCCAGCGTTGATAAGCCCTTCGGCGGGGTGCAGATGATTTTGTTTGGGGATCTTTTTCAGCTCCCGCCGGTGGTCAACCGTTTCGAGCAGCATATTTTTCAGACCGTGTACCCGACTCCGTTTTTCTTTTCCGCCAAGGTTTTTGAGGCCATCCAATTGAAGATCATGGAACTCAAGAAAATTTACCGTCAAAAAGACGAGCTGTTTATCCATTTGCTAAACGCCGTGCGCGACAATGTGTTGGCCGCGCACCATTTAAGCGCCCTCAATGCCCGCTACTTCCCGCAGCATCAAACGCCGGCGGGAGAATTTTACATCACCTTGACCACCACCAATGCCTTGGCCGATAAGGTCAATGTGCAGAAGTTAGATGAATTGCCGGGCCGGCCGGCGACGTACAACGGCATCGTCTCCGGGCAGTTTGACATGAAGGCCTTGCCTACGGCAGAAGCCTTGGAAATCAAGCCTGGCGCCCAGGTCATGATGCTAAACAATGACTCGGAGAAGCGCTGGGTCAACGGCTCTCTGGGCGTGGTGATTAAAGTCGTTACGGACACCGATGGAGAGGATATCATCCTGGTGGACTTGGAAAACGGCGAACGGGTGGATGTCAAGAAATACACTTGGGAGATCTACCAGTATTATTTTGATGAGGTTACGGAATCGCTCTCCTCGAAAATCATCGGGTATTTTACCCAGTATCCTTTGAAGCTGGCCTGGGCTGTCACCATCCACAAATCCCAGGGCCAGACGTTTGAAAAAGTCATCATCGACATTGGGTTCGGCACCTTTTCCCACGGGCAGATGTACGTGGCCTTGAGCCGCTGCCGTACCTTAAGTGGAGTGGTTTTAAAACAGCCGATGGCCTCGCGCCATATTTTGCTGGATGAGCGGGTGGTGGTTTTTCACAAAACAGTCACCGCAGCGAGGGTAGGGGAATGAATCTCATGTGGCCTAGAATAGGACTGCTGGTTGTGGGGTTGATGATACCCGCGCCAGTTATGGCGGATGAGCGCGAGAAAGAAATCGCCGATGCGCTGACCGTTGCCCAGGAGCAAAAAGCCGTCACCCAAACCTGGGAAGGCAAAAATACCGACCAACCCTACATTGTGCTCTTGAATGAATACGAAACTCACCTGCAGGAGGACTGGTCATTTGAGGAGACCTACCATACCCGCATCCGCATCCAAAGGGAAGCGGCGAAGGAATTGGGCGAATGGCCGATTTATTACAATAAAGCCCGCGAGGAGGTCACCGAGCTTAAGGCCTTTGTGGAGACCCCCGACGGCAAGAAATTCCAGGCCAGCAACATCCAGGACTTGCAGGCCTTTGAGGCCTCGCCGATGTATTCCGACATGAAGGTCAAGATGATCACTTTTCCTCAGGTCAATGTCGGCAGCGTATTGGACGTCACCGTCAAAAGCAAGACCACCCGTAAGGAAATTCCAGGCCAGTTTTACGATGAAATCCGTTATCCCATTGTGCCCACCAAATTCGCCCGGCACACCTATATTTTACCCGCCGGCAAAAACATCGAATTTAAAGCCTTTAAACAGACGTATAAACCTTTTGTGGAAAAAAAGGAAAACCAGGTCAAATACTCATTTGTGTTCGAAGAAACCAGGAGCCCGCCGGACGAAGAGCTGATGCCGCCTCTGGATGACGTCCTAGGAGGGCTGTACCTTTCTTCCATTAACGATTGGGATCAGGTGGGGGATTGGTACAGGGAGTTGGTCAAAAAAAATATCGTCGCTGATGCGGAAATCACGGCCAAAACAGAGGAGCTGATCAAAGGCAAACCCACTCCGACAGACAAGGCCCGCGCCATCTTGGAATTTATGCAGGACAATTTCCGGTACGTAGCCCTCAATTTCGGCGACCACACCGTGGAGCCGCATCCCACCGATGAGATCTACCGCAACCGCTACGGGGATTGCAAGGACCTGTCGTTACTGGCCAAACAAATGTTTAAAATCGCCGGCATTGATTCCAACATCTGTTTAATCACCAATGAATTTAAAGGCAATCCCCAAAATTCTTTGCCAAACCCGACGCTGTTTGAGCATGTGATGCTGGAGGTGTTTTTGGACCGGACATACTTTGTGGACCCCCAGACCAAAGGGTTTGATTTTGGGCAATACCCGTCCAGTTATGACAATGCGTACGCGTTTGTCATTGAAGAAGCCGGGTCCCGTTTTGACCGTTTGCCGATCGCCGGCGAGGAAGACCGCACCTTGATCAACCAAACCGAGGTGACGTTGGCTACGGACGGGTCGGCGGTGTTCGAAGTCAAAATTAACATGCCGCTGGAAGTCTCTCAGACCTTCCGCACCCAGTGGGCGGCCACCACCAACGAAGACCGGGCCAAGTTTTTTGAAAGTCTGGAAGCGAATTATTCCCAAGGCGGGACCATGCTGTCCCATGAGGTCAAAGGGGTGGAAAACCGTTACGGCCCCATTGAATTCAAATTTAAATACCAATCGCCCAATGCGTACCCGGCGGTCAATGACATGATCCTGCTTAAGGAAGCTGAGCAAAGTGACTTGCCGGATTTTGCCGCAAAGGACCGCACCAATCCTATTTTTTTGCCGATCAATTCCTTGATCAGGCATAGAAATATTTACCATGTGCCGGATGATTACAAAGTGGATTTTATTCCTGCCAATTATAAATTGAGTTTCGACTTTGTGGATATCAGCGCCGAGTATACCAGCAAGAGCGGCATGGTGACGGTGGACACCGTGTATCGCCTCAAAAGGGCAACGGTGCCGGCCAAGCGCTATGCCGAAGTCAAGAAATTCCGCAATGAGGTCTACAAAAAGAATGACCAATACATTGTCTTGAAAAAGAAGTCTCAGGTCGCGTCCCAGGCTAAAGATTGGTTAAACACACCATGAAGAGTTTATGGAACAACAAGGAGGCTAGCGCTTGCGGTAAAGACTTGCTGCGGCTGCGCGTCTACACTTCGCGCTTGCTGGGCAAACACCCGTCGCTGGTGTTGCACGGCGGGGGCAATACGTCACTCAAAGCCCGCATCAGAGATTTCTACGGCGACTGGCAAGAGGTGCTCTACGTCAAGGGCAGCGGCTGGGACCTGGCCACCATCGAAGAGGGCGGTTTTGCCGCTGTCAAATTGGATGCCCTCCGGCGCATGGCGGCTTTGCCTAAGCTCTCGGATACCGACATGGTGCGCTTGCAGCGCGCTGCGATGCTAAGTCCGGATGCGCCAACTCCGTCGGTGGAAGCCATATTGCACGCGATCATTCCGTTTGCCTTTGTGGACCATTCCCACACCGACGCCGTGGTGGCGATCACCAACACACCCAACGGCCAGGCCCGCATTAAGGAAATTTATGGGGACAAGGTTTTGATTGTCCCCTATGTCATGCCTGGCTTTATCTTAGCGAGGCACATTTTTGACATGGTCCAGCATGTCCATTGGGCAAAGATCGAGGGCCTGGTTTTGCTTAACCATGGGTTATTTACCTTCGCCGATGATGCGAAAACAAGCTACGAGCAGCATGTGCGTCTTGTAAGCAAGGCCGAGGGCTACATCAAAAAACAAAAAATCAAAATTGCGGTGGCCAACCCTAAGCCGCCCGATCTTCTTACGCTCGCCGGATTGCGCCGCCAAGTGTCTAGCGCCTGGGGTGGGGCAGTGGTGGCAGGTTTGAAGCAAGATCCTCGCTCGGTTGGATTCGCCGATTTATCCAATGCCATGGCCATTGCCAGCCGGGGCACCCTGACCCCGGACCATGTGATCCGCACCAAGCCAACTCCCCTCATCATCCGTGCCGATGCGGCCGCCGATGTGGATGCCTACGTGGCAAACTATCAATCCTATTTTAAACGCAACACGGACGGAACATTAAAACCGCTGGATGCTGCTCCCCGCTGGGCGGTTTGGCCTGGCCAGGGGTTGGTCACATTTGGCCGTACCATCAAAGACCTGCGGATCATTTCAGACATTGTGGACCACACCATCGAGGCTATTCAATGGGCCCAGGGCATGGGTGGATGGAAGGTGCTCTCGGAAAAAGACATTTTTCAAATGGAGTACTGGGAGCTGGAACAGGCAAAACTCGCTAAAAGCGATAAACCATTGCCTTTGCAAGGCAAGATCGCGATTGTCACTGGGGCGCTCAGTGGCATCGGCAAGGCTTCCGTCGAGGCCTTGACCGCCCAGGGCGCACATGTGGCGGCATTGGACATCCGTGAGGAAATCCTCAAAGCGTTCCGATCCCCGAAGGTGTTGGGGCTCGTCTGCGATGTGACGAGCGGTGCGAGCATTATAGCGGCGGTTGCGGCCACTGTCCGCAGCTTCGGCGGCTTGGACATCGTCGTCAGCAATGCCGGCTCTTTTCCGCCCAGCCGGCATCTTAAGGACATGGACGCGAAGACCTGGGACACAAGCTTGGCCATCAATCTAACCAGCCATCAACGCATGATCACTGCCGCCATAAAATATTTAGCTCTCGGCATAGACCCGACCATCCTGATTGTGGGTTCCAAAAATGTCCCAGCGCCCGGTCCCGGTGCTGCAGCTTATTCAGCCGCTAAAGCTGGGCTTACCCAAATGGCGCGGGTGGCGGCCTTGGAGCTTGGGTCGCTTGGGATCCGGGTCAATGTGGTGCATCCCAATCAAGTGTTTGACACCGGCATCTGGAGCAAAGATATTTTGCAACAGAGGGCCAAGCATTATCAAATGACTGTTCAGGAATATAAGACCAGCAACGTTTTAAAGACAGAAATCACCTCCAAAGATGTGGCGCAGTTAATTTGCGCGATGGCGGGCCCCGCGTTTAGCAAAACCACCGGTGCCCAAATCCCCATCGACGGGGGCAACGAGCGGGTGATTTAATCCGGGTTCGTTTCCTTGTTTTTGAAGCAATCTATGATATATTTTCAGCATGATTTCGCCGAGTAAATTTCTTTGCCTCCAGGTGATTTTAAGTTTCACCATCGTCGGATTTTCACCTAACCAAAGTTGGGCGGCAGCTGCGGTCTTGGGTTTGCCTGCCCCCGGAGCCAGGGTGGATTTAAGCCCGGCCTATGTTCCGGTTCTAATCAAAGGCCTGCGGATCCATCCCGAAAATCCCCTGCGTTTTGACTTTCTCATTGACACCGGCCATTCTGGTTTAAAAAGCGATGCGCCAGGGCTTCGTCGTGAATCCGAGAAACTGATCAAATATTTTCTGGCTTCCCTCACGATCCCGGAAAAGGATTTGTGGGTCAACCTTTCCCCCTATGAGAACGACCGGATCATCACGCCTGGTTTGGACCAGACCCAGTTGGGGCAGGACATGCTGGCCCAGGACTATCTCTTAAAGCAAGTGGCCGCATCGTTGATTTATCCGGAGAAAGAGCTGGGGAAAAAATTTTGGGACAGGGTCTATGCCAAGATTTCTCCTTCGGAGACTGCTGCGCTGCCGCCAGTCAACGTATTCAACAAAGTGTGGATTGTTCCGGATGAAGCTGGAATATTTGTCCGCAACAGCACGGCCTATGTGCTGGAAGGACATTTAAAGGTGATGTTGGAGCAGGATTACCTTGCTGCCCAAAAGAACATTAAGGTAGCTAGGTCGCCGAAGGGGACTGCCACTGCACCGATCATCCGGGAAATCATCATCCCCGAACTTGAGAAGGAAATTAACACTGGTAAAAATTTTATCGCTTTGCGCCAGATGTTCCATTCTTTGATTTTAGCCACCTGGTATAAGAAACATTTAAAAGAGGCATTGCTCAACCAGGTGTATGCGGACCAGGGAAAGACCAGCGGCATTGGCGGTACAGACACCCGGATGAACGAAAGAATCTATGAGCAGTACCTTGCCGCTTATAAAAGGGGCGTGTTCAATTACATAAAGGACGAAGGCCCGGCGGCAAAAACTGGCCCGCGCAAATATTTTTCAGGTGGGTTGTTGTTTCAAGTCACCCCCCGTAATATTGAGAATCCCTCCCAGGCCATGCTGGCCCCAGAAGGTTCGGTGGTTTTGGTGGAGGCCAGGATGGGGAAACTCGATGCGGCGATGAATGATTCCGGGGACCCATTGAGCAACAACACAGCCATGACTTCCACAGAATTTCTAACTGTACAAGAAGAGATGAAGGGGGTTTCGGCACTCGTATATGCAAATTTTCATAAATACCTGTCTGGGGAAATGGATGCGCAAACACTAGAACGAGCCAAACGGCTTTTTGAGCAGTATGATCAATTGGTGGAGCGGGAAGAACATGCCGTTGATGCGAAGGGGGATTTCATGGGAGAAATCCGGACCGTGCATTTGGTTGAGTCCTGGCAATTGGTATTGATGGACTTGACCAAGATCGTGGCAAACATACGGTCAAAAAAGGCCGAGCGATTTTTGGCCGTGCTCAAGAAGTCGGTCCTCATCGCTGAGGATAATATCCGCAGGTTTCGGAACAGGATCATGGACATTGCAGAGGCAAATGCACCGACGGGATTGGCCAGTAGGCATAATTATTGGGAAGCGGCGGGCCTTAAAGAGAAGCAGGCGAAGCGGAACATTCCGGAGCTCTTTGCCCGGGAGCTTCAAACGGCCATCCGTTCCGCGTATTCCAACATCCGTGCCTATGAAAACGTCACCGATCAAGAAAGAAAAGATGGCTTTAAGAGCCATATCCGGGACCGAAGGGATTTTATCAGCGAGCGTTTCTCTGAAATGAAGTCCAGCCAGTTGCCCCGCGAACAAGAGCGATTTCTCAGGGGAGAGGTGAGGAAAGTATTGAAGAAAATTGAAGCAATCGTTCCTCTGGATGCAGCGATGAACGGGAAATTGCCGCGTTTAGATAAGCAAGGCCTCCGGGACCTGGCTGATTTAAACGGCACATTTATGGAGCTATTAATGGGAGGGTGCTCCCTTGAGACGGCTGCGGATGTGGTCACACGGACTCCGGCGTTAGAAACCGTACGAGATGGCGTGATCCAGAAAGCCAAACTTTTTAAAGCATCCACAGAAACGAAAATGTCTCGATGGTTAAATAGCCCCACGGATATGGACACGGTGGAACTATGGGAATGGCTCAGTGACTGGTTTGACCTCTTGAGAGAATTTAAGGATTTGTATGCGGCTATTCAGGGAGAGCTTAATAGGCCCGAGCCGGCACTGACAGACGCGGTCACTGCCATAACCGGCTTTTTGGACCGCTACGATCTCAAGAGGCCTGATAAGGCAATGATGGAAGAGGAATTTGTTCAGCCCGACGAATTAAGCGCGGGGTTGACGAAGATGAGGAAATTGATTGAAGATCTTCGAGCGCAGGCCCGCCGATTAAGAGAGCTCAATTCAGGGTACAATTTTAGAATCATCGAGGCTGATCTATTGACCGCCAGCCAACGTCTTGCTACGCAAATACCGCTTGTCCATAGGCAGGCAAGTAACAATTCCGACGATGTGGTGGAATTAAGACGACTATGGAATTTGGGGTCCGTATCTGCGGAGCGTATGGACAACTGGCATTGGCATGTGGAGGTGGCATTGCTACTCAAGGAGCGGAATCGTTTAAATCCCGCATCGGTTGAAATTTTGCAGAATATATTGGCAGGATTGGACCAGCTTTTGACACACAGAAACTATAGCGTCCTAACTCCTTGGGAGAATTCGACTGCACAAAATACGGATGAGGGGCTGACGGCTGAAGGCGGTATTGATTTCAATACTCAACATATGCGTTTAGATGAGAGCGGAGAAGATCTCAGGGTTGATTTGGACCATGCCATGATCGAGCAGTTTAAAGTCGGGCATTTCACCGGTGTGCAGCCGGAAATCCTCAAAGTGAGTCCCATTCCCAGCGTCCTGCCTTTGTTGGGTTTATCTTCGTCGTCGTCGGGAGAATCTTGAAGAACTAAACACCAGTTGCGGTTTGGAAAATTGTTCCAACTTGATGGTAGGATGCGAACTGGCCACCGGCAGTTTTAAATTCATGGCCCGCTCGATGTTTAAGACATCGCTGCGCTGGTCCGGAGTGGCGAATGAAATCGCATGTCCGGCGTGGCCGGCCCGTCCGGTGCGGCCGATGCGGTGCACATAATTTTCTGCTTCATCCGGCAAATCATAATTGATCACCACTTCAATGCCTTTGACATCGATGCCGCGGGAGGCAATGTCCGTGGCCACCAAAATCCGGTAGCGCCCGATTTTAAAACCATCCAATGCTTCTCGCCGCTGGCTTAAGGAGCGGTCGGAATGGATCTCCGCCGCGGAATGGCGCATCGTGCGGATGGATTTGACCAAACGGGCGGCCCCGAATTTGGTGCGGGTAAAAATGAGCACGGGGCCGTGGTAGTGCGCCAAGACGCTCGCCAACAATTCATTTTTGAGTTCCTTGCGCACGATATAAAGTTCCTGGGTTATTTTTTCCGCCGCCGTTCCCGCCGGGGCTATCTCAATCTGCACGGGCAGTTTCATGTAATTCTTGGCAATGGCTATGATTTCATGAGGCATGGTGGCCGAGAAGAGCATGGTCTGCCGGTCCGCAGGCACATGGCGCATGATGTCTTTGATTTGAGGCGCAAAACCCATGTCGAGCATGCGGTCTGCTTCATCGAGCACCACAATGTGGGCGTCGTTTAAGCGCACCAGTTTTTGTTGCAAAAAATCAATCAGGCGTCCGGGCGTGGCAATGATGATGCGGGGCTGAAGGCGCAAGGCCTGGATCTGTTTGCCCATGGGGTCTCCGCCGATGAGCACGGCCGTTTTGATGCCGGCCGCCGGCGTGATCTTGCGCAAATTTTCATCGACCTGCAAGGCCAACTCCCGGGTCGGAACAACAACCAGACCGCGCCCTTTGATCTGCGCCAGGCGCTGGACCATGGGGATGCCAAAGGCCAGGGTCTTGCCGGTGCCAGTTTGGGCAATGCCCATCATGTCCTTGCCTTCAATGCCGATGGGAATGGCCTGGTACTGGATCTGTGTTGGAGTGGTGAATTTTAGCCGGTCTAAGATACTGAGGATGCCGGGGGCGATCCCCAGGGTATAAAACGAGGTTTCTGTCGAACTCATGGTACCCATAGAGTAACAGAGAATCGATTATTGTGCAAACTTCTTTCGCTGCAGATTTTCTTATATTACAATAACGCCATGACCGAAGAGCACATCATTATTTTTTTGGTGCAAGTTTTTTTGCTGTTGGGGCTCTCCCGATTGGGCGGGGATGTGTTTAGCCGCTACAAACAGCCGGCTTTGACAGCAGAAATTTTTGTTGGAATTCTCCTCGGCCCGACGGTGTTGGGGCGTTTGTTCCCGCAGGTGCATATCGCCCTCTTTCCCGAAGACGTGGTGCAGACAGCCATGTTTGAGACCGTGGCCTGGTTGGGAGCCTTCTTCTTTTTGTTGGAGGCGGGGCTGGAGATCGATTTTTCCAGTGCCTGGCGGCAAAAGGGGGATGCCCTAGTCATTGCCGTCACGGACATTGTGGTACCCATGGTCCTGGGTTTTTGTTTTGCCTGGTTTTTGCCCGACAAGTACCTGGTGTCCCCGGACCAGAAAATCGTTTTTGGGTTGTTTATGGCCACCATTTTGACGGTCAGCGCCATGCCGATCAGTGTGCGGGCGCTCCATGATTTGAATTTGTCAAAAACGGACTTGGGCTTCTTGATCATGTCCGCCTTGTCCGTCAACGATATCATCGGGTGGTTATTGTTTACCATCGTGCTGGGTGTTTTTATCCAGGCGCATCCGGACGTGATGGCGTTGGCCAAAACATTTTCGGCCGCGGCGATTTTTGTGGTGCTTTGCCTGACCGTCGGCCGGCATGCCAGCAATTGGGTGGTCAACCAAATCAAGGCCAGGAAGTTGCCCGAACCTGCCAGTTCCCTGACCTTTATTTTTCTTTTAGGGCTGTGGTGCGGGGCGGTGGCGCAGCGGGTCGGTCTGCACGCCTTGTTTGGTTTCTTTTTAGCCGGCGTGGTGGCCGGCGAGGCCAAAAATTTATCGGAACGCAGCCGCCAGACCATTGGCCAGATTGTTTATGCTTTGTTTGTGCCGTTATTTTTTGCCGGCATTGGCTTAAAGATGGATTTTTTAAAGAATTTCGATCCTTTTCTAATCGGATTTGTGGCCGTCGGCGGAATCGGCGTGCGTTTTTTGGGGGCCTGGCTGGGTGTGTCTCTGACCAAGGTGGCCCCGGCCAATCGTTTGGCCATCGCCATTGCCCACACGCCTGGCGGCATGATGGAAATCGTCATGGGTTTAGTTGCTTTGCAGCACCATTTGATCACCGAGAAAGTATTTGTCAGCATTGTTTTTGGGGCTTTGATCACCGCGGTCGTGATGGGCCCTTGGCTGGGCTGGGCCATTGCCCGGCGCCGGCAAGTGAGCATTTTTGAGTTTTTTACCCGGCGGGGGTTAGTGGTGCCGCTTAAGGTGGACACCCGGGAGCAGGCGGTGTCTGCCCTGGCAGCGGCGGCCGCCTACGGGTCCGGCCTGGACGAAGAGGAAATTGTGCGCTCCGTCATGGAGCGCGAAGCCATGATGGGCACCGCTATCGAAGAGGGAGTGGCTTTGCCGCATGGCCGCATTGCGCATTTGTCCAAACCAGTCATCATTTTTGGCCGCTGTTTGTCCGGCGTGGAGTGGAATTCGCCGGACGGGAAACCCAGCCAATTTATTTTTATGATTTTGTTGTCGGACAAGGACGATGTCCTGCAAGTGCAAATCCTGCGGGCCATTGCCCGGATGATGCTCAGTGCGGACAATGCCCAGGCCATCCTGGCGGCCAAGGATGCTGCGGAGATATGGGGGATTTTTCAAAATGCGTTCCGCCAATTGTATGTGCAACAACGCCCATGATTGCTAATGGACGATTACAAGAGTTTGGCTTCGAACACCTCGACCGTCTTCCTAAGGTCCTGACCAACCATCAGGTGACCATCAGTTTGCCGTCGGCCATTGCCCGTCAGGTGGAACCGGCGACCGTCGTCATTGAGCGAGGGATTGCCATTCCTCTGCAAATGCCCGGCGTGCCTAACGGCATGATCATCAAAAACGATGGCACCATGGTGCATGTGTCACACACACAGGAGGGCGACTTTAGTTCGCCGCTGAAAGTCATCTACACCGACCAGATCGCCTACGACGTTCGCCTGGAGGCCTACAATATCATGCGCCGGGCCGTCGAGGTGGACCGCAAATTAAAGCCGGTATGGCTGGAGATCCAAGCCCAGTGGCTCAAGTGGTATCCGCCGTTTTTAAAAGAAATCGAACGCCAGAACACCGGCCAGTTTGCCAGTATCAAGGAGGCGGTGCAGGGGCTGGATGCCTTGATCCACAAGTTTTATTCCGACATCCAGCGGCAATTTCAACACAGCGCCGCCATTCCTTTAAGGATCATGGTGCAGACCATCGAAGAAATGCAGAAAGGTTGGCAAGGGGAAGAATTTTTGGTCGATGAAATCCTGCAGACCCAATACCAGCAAGAGGCCCTGCGGCTGAAGTTAAAGAAGATTTTAAAGAACCCGGTTTTTGACCCTCGTTCATTTTTTCAAGTCTGTTATGAGCCGCGCCTCCTTCCCGTCATCAAACTGGTCGTTTTGGGCCCGACTGACGGACACACCGGCAGCTACGCCTCCGGCATTGATTTAGATTGAAGCAAGGTTTTGTTGTGATATAATTTCCCCTCCTACAGCAGCAGTCCAGAATACCGGCTGCAGAAAATTATTACATGTCCGTGCGAGGAATTTTCTTGTGATCTCAGCCAGCAATGTCACTTTACAATTTGGCAAACGCGTATTGTTCGAAGGGGTCAGCATCTCGTTTAACCCTGGCAACTGTTATGGCATCATCGGTGCCAATGGGTCGGGGAAATCCACTTTTTTAAAAATGCTTTCCGGAGAAATTGATACCACGGCCGGTACCGTCAGTGTGGCCACTGGCAAGCGCATTTCGGTGCTTAAACAGGACCAGTTCGCTTTTGACCCCTACACGGTGCTCATGACGGTCATCATGGGGCACAAAGAGCTTTACCAGGTCATGAAGGAAAAAGATGATTTGTATGCCCGGCCGAATTTTACCGATGCAGATGGTTTGCGGGCGTCGGAGCTAGAGGCTGAGTTTGCGGAAATGAACGGCTGGGACGCCGAAGCCGAGGCCGCCAAACTCTTAAGTGATTTAGGGATCAAGGAAGAATTGCACCAGCAGCAAATGAAACAATTGGAAGGGTCTCAGAAAGTCCGGGTGCTTTTGGCCCAGGCCCTGTTTGGCAATCCGGATATTTTAATTTTGGATGAGCCCACCAACCATCTCGACGTGGACACCTGTTTATGGTTGGAGGAATTCCTGATTAATTTTCAAAACATCGCCATAGTGGTCTCGCACGATCGCCATTTTCTGGACAAAGTCTGCACCCACATTTGCGACATTGACTACGGCAAGATCCAGCTATACTCAGG
>JAKFXC010000030.1 GCA_021731625.1 Candidatus Omnitrophota bacterium | reverse complement strand
TTGAAAATAAACTCAAGAAAATTTTCAGATTGGCTAACAAACCATACAAGGATGGGTAACATTACTTTTGAGGCATGGCTCCCACAAATTCGCCCCACAGGGTAACATTTACTTATGAGTCAACTGTTCAATGCCACCTGGGAGCGCCCTTCCTCTTGCTTAAGGCCCAAAAAAAGCTCCAAATCCCGCATAGGCTGAATGTTGATAATTACCGGCTCAAAGCCGGGAGCATTGCGCAGCTGCTCGAGCATGGCCGGATCCGACTTAAACTTGATTTCTTGACCGGCGTTGCGGGACTCTAAGTTGATTTGATTTGGTTTAAAATCGATACCGCCGACTTCGTTGGTGGATGCTTGCAGAGGGAGTCCGGTCATGGCTTGGTTAAAATTAAGATCCTTAAAAAGACTCTGATTTGATTTTAAGTACTGACTGCTCCCCACTTCACTATTCCATTTTGTTAAAATTGTCGGATCCGTCTGCAAAGTAGCATTGCCCCAGCGGTTATCCTTAAACATAGGAAGAGCATCCCAATCGCTATTGATGTAACCAATGGCTTTAACACCGTTGCGTTTGACAAAACTGAACAATCTGTCGAGCCAGGAGTGTTTTTGCTCCGGGGTTAGTCTGCCCATGGCTGAAGCTTCGGCAATCATGAACGGCTTGCCCCGGGCCTTGGCCCATTGGGCCAATTGCTCGCTGGAGCGTTCTTGGGAGACATTAAAAAAAGACGTGCCCACCCAGTCGACATATTGGTCGCCGGGATACCAATCTTGTGGGGGGCGGGGTTGAGCGGCATTATTGGCGGAATGCCAGACAAACGCAACATTGGTGACCTGTTGTTTTCTAAACGTATCGACGATTTTTCTAAACGCTTGCTGGTATTTTTTAGGGTCATAACGGTTGTTCGGGTAATCGAATTCATACCCAATGCGCAAATAAATCGGGCGTTTGGCTTGTTTGACCCAGGCGGCCAATTTGAGAATATTAGCATCGTACTTTCCGGCCAAAACATTATCCAAAGCATCCACCATGTACAAGCCGATTTGCAGAACGGTATTCGGATAATGGTCGACCAGGTATTGGGCGTGTTGGACACCAGCGCCATGATCAATGGGCGCCGTCAAGCCCCCGACGTCTTGAATGGAGGTGTAGGTCATAAACCCTCCCGGAATGCCCACCTCCCGCACATATTGATCGATAATGTCTTGCTGTTGGCCAACCAACAAAAGAATTTTATTGTCTGCCGGCACAAAGCGGGAAGCATTTGAAACCGCTCTAACGGCAGATTTAGATTGAGCGCTCCAAGCCGTCGCTGGATCGACGGCCGTGCCCAAAATGAGAGAACCGGCTAAGTTTGAATAGAGTAAGATTTTTTGAGGGGAAATCATGGCAGAATTGCCATTTGCCGCCCAGTTTTTCCGAATGAGTTCCAGCCTTTGTTTTCTCTCTTCGAAGCTATCCTTCAAATCAACGATGTCTTTTCTGTCAGGATCGGCAACTCCCATAACATCGGTGTGAACGACTTTCAACTGCTCCATGGGCTTCCCGGTAAAGAAATAGGAATAGATATCTTCCGTAAAAAATGCGATATGATTGATGGGCATCAACTGATCACTCGGAACCTGTAGCTGGTATTTTATAAAAATATTTTCGTAGAAATCCTCAATCCCTGGAAAACTTTTTGCCTGCTGCACAAAATGCGCAGCTTTATACAGCAAGGCATAAGCCAAACGGCTTTTGGCTGCCACTGGGGCGGCACTCAAAGAATCTTCGCCTGTGGACGTGAAGGCATGAGGGCCATCAATTTCCACCGCGTCTAGATAAATAATTCCATTTTTAGAATCCGCTGCGGAGCCTCCCTGGACACCCTTGCCCTTATCCTCCGCCTGAGTAAAGCTAATTTGACGAATTTTGCTCAGCAGCCTCGGATATTTCTTTTGCAATAAAGTTAAAGCATCGGCGGTTTCTTTGGCGTGTATTTCGGGTTTAGCGAACCGCTCAAGACCAACAAACTTAATTTTTGGAAATGCTTTATACAAGGCCTCAGGCTGCCCGTTTGATGTTGCCTCCGATTTGGATCCTGTGAGGGCGGTCAACGCCATGCCTGCTATGCTGCTTAACGCTTCCCTCCGGCTGACCTGTAGTTGAGCTGTATCCATCGTCATAAAATCCCTTAACCCCAACTCGACCGCCAGCGAACTGGCCATTAGTTTGGCTTTGGCTTCCAGGTCTGGATACTCGACATCTTCAGGAATGTGTTGTTTTAATACGTAGGAAACAATGCTTTCCTCTAGATCAATTGGCCAACCCGCCTCATTTTTTGCTGACCATGATGGGAACACATAGTGAAAGATAAATGCCGCCAATTCCATCTCGGCATAATGCATCCGCTTAGATTGAGTTGTGTACAGCCGGAGCAAAAAATCACCGCCAAGTGCAAAATTTCTATAGGCATGAAGAGCAAACCGCTTGCCTTCCAGGTAAGCACTCTTCGGTTCAAAGCCAAACAGAGTTGGACCCTTTTCCTTTTGGACATATTGCACCTGTTGACCCCAGGGAAGAGGCCGGCCATCTTTAAGAGGAATAAACCGCAATAGACTGTGCATAAATAAAGGACTATTTTTTCTCTCCGGAAAATCTTTTATGTAACTGTCACTAAAAAAATCTCCCAGGGCTGCCGCGCCAAGCCAGGTGATGTCGCTGTCTTCCCGAAGGCCGAATGGTTTCATCAACTGAAAGGCTTCGCTGTCCTCTGACTTATTCACAGCCCGCACGATATAATGGATCAATTCATGCACCCCCGACTTAAAAATAAATTTAATACCCCCCAAATCTTTAAGCTGAAAAACAATCGGCGAATCAAAGCTATTGAGCACAAATGCGGCGTCCCCATCAAATTGTTCATAAAAGAAAGCCAAGTATGATTTTTGATACAGATGCTGCAATATAGCGGCACGTGTCTTTTCGTCCTTAATGCCAAACACCTTCATGGTGTATTCATAAGCAAAACGGACGACTTCCGAAACAATCAATTGAAAAAATCTTAAACTCTGGGGGTCTTCCTGGGTTAAGACAGTCTGGTGCCCAACTTCTGCAAATAATTTTTGCAAATGAGGATTTTTTTCCGAGACTTGGTTAAGGTAAGCCAGGAGTGAAAATGGGTACTGACGCTTTTTTAGGATGGCATCATCCACAAAACTGGTGATCGCCTCCATCGTTTTCCGATCCTCAAGAGGAAGAGCGTCCAGTATTTTTTGCCTGTCTTTATTCAAATCAACGAAACGAACCTTGGCTTTGGTGATTAACCCTACGGTGGTGTCGCGGATCCAGCCATTGATGGGGGTGCAGCCAGAAAGAACGCCATCCGCGATTGCCGCTCCTGCCGCTCCTAAAAACCACCTTCTAGAGATTTGAAAATTTTTACCACGTGCGGGCATGCCCTTGATCTCACTGGTGATCATGGCCAAGCTGTTGTTAGGGTCATTGAGAGCGAGTGCACCGGGGTTGTAAGAAATTTTTAAATCGATGCTTTCCAAAGTGGTGAATGTGGCCCCTCCTGAAAAGTATTTCCGCGGGATGGTGTGTTTGCTGATGGGGTCGGTTTCTTCTTTGATGTAATTGTAGGCCCCTGTTTTAAAGGCCTGCAGGTATTGCTCGTAGATCTTTTGCTTATCTTGCGGGTCGTTGATCCTAACGCCAGCAACTTTATTTTGGTCTGAATAGACTTGGGTGAGGATGCTGTCCTTGATTTTCTTTTTGTACCAGGTGGCGAGGATCAGACTGTTATAAACTTGACGGAGCTGGGCAAAGTTCTTGCCTTCGTTGACTTCTTTGGTCAGTTGCGGGATGACAATCTCCCGGACGATTTTGTTGCCGAGCTCGTTGGGGGGGGTTGATGCTTCGGATTGGTCCATGTTCTTTGCGGCGGCTAGATAATCAGACTCCAGCATGACTTTTAAAGTGCTTTCAACCACGTAGGCGGTGGCAGCTGAGGCATTTTCATAAACCACGGCCTTCTCTGGCACGATCCAAACCTTGTTGAAGGTGTTGACGGGAATGTTGGTGGTTCCCAGTTGCTGGGCAGTTTCTTCATAGATGCGCTTCCAGAATGTCTTCCCTATCTCATCCTCAGGATAGATGAGCGAAGCAGTCAATTGTTTGAGCACATAATCTTGCGCCAGGAGGTCCCGCCCCATCTCCGTTTGACCAAAACTTTCCGGGACGATGCGGTCTTTTTCATAGGGCGAGAGGTTGACCCAGAGGTCTTTGTCCGGCGTTGTTAGTGAGGCCAGGAAATATTTGATGAGTTTGGTGGATTCGGCTTTGAGGGCCTGGTCTTCGGAGTTTACCTCACCCTTGTCCAAAATGAAGTCGAATTTAAAGGGGTTGTCAGTGTGGACTTTGATGCCCGTGAGAATCGGAGGACTAAACTGTGGGCTTAAATGGACAAGCGAACCTGGAGCGGGAAGCAGCAGCTCCTGGGCCTGGACGGGCGGAATGGAAGTGCTCAAAAACGCGCATAGGACCAGTTTTAGGGTAACCTTTGCCATAGGGCAAGTTTACCATATGATATATATACTTACCAATTTTCGAGGTAGGACGAATTACGGTGGTGACTTAAACGCTGTTTTTTAGTGTCATGCCGATCGACGCTGTACTCCAAAACATGGGTATCAATAAAAATTCTAGACACGATATATGCTTTCTCTGGACCATTTCTTGCCTTTTGAATTTGCAGAACAGCGGTCCGCCATGGCGAAAAATTCTTTCTGCCAATCGTGGCTGTTTTTGCGTGAAATCCGCCTTAAAAATTCCCGAATCAAGCCATTCAGCGACATATTATGCTTTTGGGCATATTTGCGGCTTTCTGCCAGTAAATCGTCTTCTATTGATAAGGTAACGTTGGCCATCGTAGCCTCCTTTTGATTCAAGTATTGCACAAGTTTGGGCTTCAGGGCTGTGGAGGGTTATTCCTTAATTTAGCCCGAATGGACTTCTGTTTTGGAGGAGTGTATTTTTGCGAAAACTCATTCATTTGTCGGAGCCATTCTAATTTCTTCTTAGCTGGAATCCGTAGATACCTTAAAATCTTTTCTTTTTCGCTCTCCCATTTAAAAATCATGGCGTTATCTCCAGCTTTTTGATTGCTTTTAACCTCTTAATATCAAATTTATCCACATCCCGCCCCGCCTTTTTCTTCATTGCAATCAAGTGATCTATTGAAATGACCGGAATTGTCATTCCATCAACTTTGATCTTTTTTGCATCCTTATAGGCTTCGGGGAAATTTACCGGAGATTCCAGAATGATATCGACTTCTTTATATTGGTCCTGCTAAAAATTAAAAGCCTTCATGTGTTTGTTTTTGATCCAGTCGTCTCTTGTTGCCTTATGCGCCATACCCATCGGATCCACCGGCTGTTTCACTCTATATCCTTTCTGCTTAAGAATTTTCACAATCTTCGCAAGATTTTGATCGCTCATTTCGACAAGTATGTCCATGTCAGATGTGTTCCGCTCCCCACCTAACAAATTAAAAGCGATACCCCCCACCAAAATGTATTTTACTTTCTGCTTATAAAACTCTCGAAAAATTTCTTCATAAATGATCATACAAATAATTCTAAACTCCCATTAGTGATAATACAAGCAGATACAAGAAAAGTACGTATATGAATGGAACGTCAGGTGAGGATCTTAAGCAGCTCGTAGTGGTCTTCCATGTCGCCATGGCTGCGGCGGACGGCGTCTTTTAGATCAATGACGTTGATCTCATCTTCCAAAATACCGACGGCCTTGCCGTAAATGCCATTGAGCAAAAGATCAACGGCGGCGGCGCCTAAACGGGTGGACAACAGCCGGTCCTGGCCGCTGGGAGTGCCCCCGCGCTGGACGTGGCCCAAGACCACATAGCGGGTCTCGAAGCCGGTAAAGCGGGTAATATTTTCTGCCACCACTGGGGCTGTGGCAGCGCCTTCGGCAACCACGATGATATAGCTAATTTTTCCCTTGCGGTTGCCTTCCATCAATTCCTGGTGCATGGCGGCATAATCAAAAGTGCGTTCAGGGATGATGACGTCTTCGGCGCCAGCGGCGAGCGCCACTTGCATGGCGATGTAGCCGGACTTATTGCCCATGACTTCGATGACGAAAATGCGCTCCATGCTTTGGGCGGTGTCGCGGATTTTATCGATGGACTCCAGGGCGGTATTGATGGCGGTCGAACAGCCGATGGTTTGGTCGGTGCCAGTCAAGTCATTATCGATGGTGCCAGGCAGACCGATGGTCGGGATGCCGTGCAGTTCATAAAAACGATTGGCGCCTTTGTAGGAGCCGTCCCCGCCGATCACCACCAGGCCATCAATTTTATGCTTGCGCATGACCTCCGCTGCCTTGGCCTTGCCTTCGTCCGACGAAAAATCTTTGGAGCGGGCGGTTTTTAAGATGGTGCCGCCCTTATTGATGATATTGGACACTGAGCGGTGATTTAAGGGAATAATGTCTTCTTCGAGCAGGCCTTGGTAGCCGCGCATGATGCCGGCGACTTCCAGGCCGTAATGCAGCGAGTAGCGAACAATGGAACGGACGGCGGCATTCATGCCGGGCCCGTCGCCGCCAGAAGTTAACACGCCAATTTTATTGATCTTGTGGGCCATGATTTATTGGTGATTTATTGGGGACACATACCGTAACCCAATTTTAATTGGGTTACGGTATGTGTCCCCGTTTTAATATCGGTAATGCGCTGACTTAAAAGGGCCTTCGGGTTTGATGCCTAGATATTTGGCTTGGGCGGCACTCAGGGAATCGAGCTTGGCCCCTACTTTCGCCAAATGCAAAGCCGCCACTTTCTCATCCAGCTGTTTCGGCAAGGTGTAGACTTTATTTTCGTACTTATCTCCGTTTTGCCACAATTCGATTTGGGCCAACACCTGATTTGTAAACGAATTGCTCATGACAAACGACGGGTGCCCCATGGCGCAGCCTAAATTGACCAAGCGCCCTTCGGCCAAGACAATGATCTTTTTGCCATCGGGGTAGGTGTATTCGTCGACTTGCGGTTTGATGTTTACCTTCTTAATGTCTTTGCGTCCGTTTAAGTACGCGATGTGGATCTCGGCGTCGAAATGGCCGATGTTGCAGACAATGGACCCGCTTTTCATAACATCCAAATGTTTGCCGGTGATGACATCAATGCACCCGGTGGCGGTGACAAAAATATCGCCGATTCTGGCAGCTTCGTCCATGGGCATCACTTGATAACCTTCCATGGCCGCCTGCAGCGCGCAAATGGGGTCGATTTCAGTGACGATAATGCGGCCGCCCAGGCCCTTGAAGGACTGCACACAGCCCTTGCCCACGTCGCCGTAACCCGCCACGACGCACACTTTGCCGGCGATCATGCGGTCGGTGGCGCGTTTGATCCCGTCGATCAATGACTCCCGACAGCCATACAAATTATCAAATTTGGACTTGGTCACCGAATCATTGATGTTGATGGCCGGCACTCTCAGGGTGCCTTTATTCATCATTTCATAGAGCCGGTGCACGCCGGTGGTGGTCTCCTCCGATAACCCCCGCACCTCTTTTAAAAGCTGCGGGAATTTCTCATGCATCATGACCGTCAAATCGCCGCCGTCATCCAGCAACATATTCGGGCCTTTGCCGTCGGGCCATTCAATGGTCTGCTCGACACACCAATCGTATTCCTCCAAACTCTCGCCTTTCCAGGCAAACACCGGGATGCCGGCCGCCGCAATCGCCGCCGCGGCATGGTCCTGGGTGGAAAAAATATTGCAGGAAGACCAGCGCACCTCAGCGCCCAACTTAATGAGCGTCTCGATTAATACCGCGGTCTCAATGGTCATATGGATACAGCCGGCAATGCGGGCGCCTTTAAGGGGTTGTTTGGCCCCGAATTCTTTGCGCACCGCCATGAGTCCAGGCATCTCTGTCTCGGCAATGGTGATTTCTTTGCGTCCCCAGGCCGCCAAAGACATGTCCTTCACTTTATAATCGCTGGCAGGTTTGGCAAAGCTATTTGATTTAGCTACTCGGTTATTTTTACTCATGGTTTTCTTTTCCTTCAATGCGGTTCTCATTACACGTCCCTTTTTAACGCTGCGGCGCGATCGGTCTTTTCCCAGGCAAACCCACGGCGGCCGAAATGTCCGTAAGCAGCGGTCTCTAAATACACCGGTTTACGCAAATCCAAGGTATCGATGATCCCCTTAGGAGACAAATCAAAATGTTTGCGCACCAGCTCGACCAAACGCTGTTCGGAAACTTTCCCGGTGCCGTAGGTGTCCACCATCAAAGAAACCGGCTGAGAATGCCCAATGGCGTAGCTGAGTTGGATCAAACATTTTTGAGCCAAACCAGCGGCCACAATATTTTTAGTGATATAACGGCTCATGTACGCCGCGGAACGGTCGACTTTGGTGGGGTCTTTACCGGAGAAAGCCCCGCCGCCGTGCGGCACCACCCCGCCGTAGGTATCAACGATGATTTTGCGGCCGGTGACCCCGGTGTCGGATTGCGGACCGCCGACGACGAATTTGCCGGTTTCATTGACGAAAAATTTGGTTTTCTTGTCCACCATGGCACCCACGATAGGGTCGGCCACTTTTTGGATGATGTCGCGCCGGGCCTTGTCGGTGATCCTTTTGCCGGTTTTGTCCAAAATATCTTCGGTGTGCTGGCAGGCCAAAACAATGGCGTCAATGCGTTGGGGTTTGTCGTCTTCGTATTCGATGGTGACTTGCGATTTGCAGTCCGGCCCCAAATACTCCAAAATCCCCTTTTTGCGCACTTCTTCCACCCGTTCCACCAATCGATGGGCCAGCATGATAGCCATCGGCATAAGCTCCGGTGTTTCATTGCAGGCATAACCAAACATAATGCCTTGGTCGCCGGCGCCGCCGGAATCCACCCCTTGGGCAATGTCGGGAGATTGTTTGTTGATCGCGTTCAAAATAGAACAAGTATTAGCATCAAAGCCATACTTAGGATGGTTATACCCTATTTCCAAAAGCACGTGGCGCACCAGCTTATGCACATCCACGTAAGTGGTGGTGGTGATTTCTCCGCCCACAATGACCAGCCCCATCGAACAAAAAGTTTCACAGGCCACCCGGCCTCTGGGATCTTCTTTTAGAACAGCATCCAGGACAGAATCCGATATTTGATCGCAGACCTTGTCCGGATGACCGTTACCGACCGATTCTGAAGTAAATAAATAACGTCCTTTCACTCCATTCATCCTTTCTAAATGAGCCCCTGACTTGTGGAGCCTGCTTAGGCAAATTTATTGTGGCATGCACCTAAAGAGCGGGGCGAACAATAAATTTGGCTAGGCGAACACCAAGTCAGCCGGGCGAATTTACGTCGAATTTACAGCGACCTAGCTGGAAATTCGACGTTCCTTAAAATATGCATTTGCCTCTTCTAAAGACTCAACACTGCCGATATCATACCATTTTCCGCCAAATTTAAAACCATAAACATTTTTCTTTTCCACCAGCCACTGGATATAGCTTCCGGCCGCATCCAGGGCCTTGGACACCCTGCGGTATTCCTCTATATAGCCCAGAGCCTGGCGCGGGAAGTAGTAGAGCAACATGGTGATCAGGCTGGACGCCGGTTTGGCTGGCTTTTCCTGAAAAGACACTACTTTGCCGCTTGAGTTCAAGGCGCTGACCCCAAATTTGGAGGCGCCGGCAATGTCCTTAATGTCATACACCCCAATGGTGACCGCCGGGGCCTTGGCCAAGGCCCAAACCATAAACTCATTGAGGTCCTGTTCATAAATATTGTCACCGCCTAGCACCAGCCAGTCATCCAGGGCCTTTTCCTTACCCCACACAAAATAAATGTCCCCCACCGACCCCAAACGCTCTTCGGGGGAATTGGTGCCGTCGTTGACCACGCGAATCTTAAAATCCGGATGAGTGCCTGCCCACGCGCAAAAATGGCGGTAAAATTTGTTGTTGCTGACCACCACAATTTCCGAAAGGCCGGCCACTTTTTTTAGTTTATCGACGGTGTAGTCAATCAGGGGTTTGCCGGCCACCGGCAACAGAGGCTTGGGGGTGTCTTTGGCCACCCTGGCCAGCCGCGTTCCATAACCAGCGGCGAGGATTAAGGCTTTCATAGTATTATTCCTAGAGATCGGGCACCAGGCGGCGCAATTGCTCACCGGTAAACTCTTCCACTTCATGACCGGTGCTCAGCCCCATGGCTTCCTGAGTCACCCGCATCACGTCGCTAAAACGCACGCTGCGGATCATTTTTTTGATGGTTAAAATACTGCCCGGTGACATGCTAAATTCATCCAGCCCCAGGCCCAGCAATAAAAAAGCCAACACCGGGTCAGAGGCCATTTCCCCGCACAAGCCCACGTGAATGCCCTCCCCGTGCGCGGCATCAATGCTTTTTTGAATCATGCGCAAGACCGCCGGGTGGGCCGGCTCGTACAAATGCGCGGTGCGTTCATTGACGCGGTCGACCGCCAGGGTGTATTGGATCAAATCATTGGTGCCGATCGAAAAGAAGTCCGCTTCTTTGGCCAGCGTATCGGCGGTCATCACCGCCGACGGCACTTCAATCATCACCCCCACCTTCATCTTCGCATCAAAGGCCAGGTGGTCTCGCTGCAGGCCCGCCTTGACTTCCGCCAGGATCGCATTGGCCTGGCGTAACTCCGAAACGCCGGAGATCATGGGGTACATCATCTGGATGCGGCCGTGCACCGACGCGCGCAAGATGGCCCGCAATTGCGTCTTAAACATCTGCGGCTGCTCCAGGCAAAACCGGATGGCCCGCATGCCCAAAAACGGGAGCATGTCCTTGGGAATGTCGACGCTGGAAATAAATTTGTCGCCGCCTAAATCCAGGGTGCGGATGGTCACCGGCAGCGGGGCAATGCCCTCCACCACCCGTTTATAGGCCTGGTATTGCTCTTCTTCCGACGGCAAGTCCAACCGGTTCATATACAAGAATTCGGTGCGGTACAGCCCCACCCCCTCAGCCCCGAATTTGCGCAGGTTGGGGAGTTCGGACGCGAGTTCCAAATTGGACAAAATCAGGGCCCGTTTGCCGTCGATGGTCTGGGCCGGCAAATTCCGAAGATCATCCAACTGGCCCAAAGAAGCGGCGATCTTGCTTTGCTCCTTGGAGTAAAGTTCTTTGGTGGACGGCGTGGGGTTGATGATCACCAGGCCTTTTTTCCCGTCGACAATCAAATAATCGCCATTGGTGATGCGCAAGGTGGCGTCCTTTAAGCCCACCACCGCCGGCACGCCCAGGGACTTGGCAATGATGGCGGTGTGCGAAGTCCGGCCTCCGATGTCGGTGACAAAGGCCACGATCTTGGGGCTGTACATGCCCACCGCATCCGACGGGGAAAGGTCGTGGGCCACCAGGGCCGTGTCCGAATCCACATGCTCTAGGTCGTGCCATTTATTTTCGTCGAGCAAATGCTTCAAAACCCGTTTAGCAATGTCATTGACATCGCTGGTGCGCTCGCGCAGGTATTCATCTTCAATTTTCGAAAAGGTGTGCACAAAAGACTGGATCACTTTCATAAAAATATATTCCGCCGCCTGTTTCTCTTCCCGGATGCCTTTGATGACCTGATCTTTGAGCAAAGGGTCATCCAGGACCAACAAGTGGGCATCAAAAATCCCGGCGTGGCGGCCGCCCAACTCGAGATTGACTTTCTCCCTGATGGCCTGCATTTCCCGGCGGGTCTGGGCCAGGGCCTCCTCAAAACGGGCGATTTCCGACGCTACCTCGTTTTCGGCAATGGCGCGTTTGGGGACAATGAAATCCTGGCTCTCCAAAATAAAGGCGGGGCCATACGCAATGCCGTCGGCCGCCGGGATCCCTTTTAAGACCAGTTCATTCATGGGAGCAATTCTTCGTCTTGTTTGCTGAAAAAAGCTTCAAACTCTTCGATGGCGACTTGCGCATCGTCCCCCTCCACCGTCAAGGTCAGGGGGGTCTGGTACTGCGCCCCCAGGGTCAAAAGCCCCATGATGGACCTGCCGTTGACTTTTTCGGCGCCGTTGGCCACCATGACCGAGGCCTGGTATTTATTGGCGATCTGCACAAACAGCGCCGCCGGCCTGGCATGCAAGCCCTTCTTGTTGGTAATGATCATTTGGCGTTCAATGCGGGGCATATTTAACGTTTAATCACTCTCTGGGATTCAATCAATTTAATCAAGGCAGCGGTCAATTTCTTGGAATCATGGCGCACATAATCGGCCACGCTCAGCAAATCGGTGGCCACCACGCGGTATCCTAAAGATCTGATGATGTCGGGGTCTGGTTTGACCGGATAGGAATCCTCGCTGCGGTAACGCTTGAGGGCCTCTTCCGGGACCTCAGCATCATTGATTAAGCAGGCGTCGATGACCGCGGTGTTGGCATGGTCAATCAAAGCCCGCACATGGTCTGCCGCCGACAGCGCGTCCGTCTCCCCGTTTTGGGTCATCACATTGCACACATAAATTTTGTAGCCCGACGATTTGGCAATGGCTTCCGACATCCCGCGGATGATGAGATTTGGGAGAATGCTGGTGTACAAACTTCCCGGACCGATGACGATGATGTCGGCTTCGGCGATGGCGCTTAAGGCGTCTGGGGACGGTTGGGCGTCCTCCGGTTTGAGAGATAGGCGTTTTATGGAAATATTTTTCTTGGGGATTTTGGCTTCCCCTTCCTGTCGGGTGCCATCCATATATTCGGCCACCAGATGGACATTGTGTACCGTCGAAGGAATGACTTTACCGCGGATGGCCAGGACTTTACTGGATTCCTCCACCGCTTTTTGAAAATCGCCGCCGCACAGTTGCACCATGGCGGTCAAAAATAAATTCCCAAAATTGTGGCCCTTAAGTCCCGACCCTTCGGCGAACCGGTATTGAAATAACTGCCCCATCAAAGCCGGGGCATCGGCGAGTGCCACCAGGCAGTTGCGGATGTCGCCGGGGGCCACGATATTAAACTCTTCGCGCAACCGTCCCGAGGAGCCGCCGCTGTCGGCCACGGTCACAATGGCGGTCAGATTCGCCGTGTATTCTTTAAGCCCAAAGAGCACATGCGACAACCCGTGCCCGCCGCCAATGGCCACGATTTTCGGCCCCCGCTCGAGATACCGGCGCTGGTATAAAATGTTGACTAAATCCCGTTCGCGTTGCGGCAGAAAAAGGGTGATGAGGGACACAATCATTTTCCCCATGCCCAGGATAATGAACATCAGGCCGCATAAAATAATGACAATGCCGCCCATGCTGACAAACGAATACTGAGACATGGCAAAGACAAACCCGACCCCGACAACCACCACGCCAAACAACGCCGCGAAGATCCATCGTTTGACTTTAATGCCGGGATAAAGCCATTTGGAAAAATTATTGGACATGGGATTTTTGTTCACGTTTTAACCGATGCGTGAATCTTCCTGGGAGATCAAATCCAGGATGTCTTTGTTCTGTTTGGCGCTTTTGAGACTATCGCGGAAGAATTTATCCTTAAGCAGGCGGGAAACGCGGGCCAGGGCTTTCAGATGGGGGCCGGCGGAATCTGCCGGGGCCACGAGCAGGAAAAAAATAAAGGCGGGTTCACCGTCGAGCGAATCGAAATTAATGCCTTTTTTGCTGACCGCCAGGGACGCCACCAATTGGTCCGTGGCGTCGGTCTTGCCGTGGGGAATGGCGATGCCCTGGCCGATGGCCGTTGAACCTAAGGCCTCCCGGGCCATCAAGACATCAATGACTTTGTTCTTCTGCTTCTTTTCAATGGCTTCGGCGTCGACCAACAGGCCGACCATTTCGATAATGACTTCGGCTTTGGTGGAGGCCTTGAGTTGATTGGTGACAGCGTCCTTGATTAAAAACTCAGATATTTTCATTCATCCTCCGATATATCTTGGAGCGGCGGAAGGGATTCGAACCCTTGGCATCCACCTTGGCAAGGTGGCATTCTACCAACTGAATTACCGCCGCATAGCTCACTGGCTCATTAAAAGCATCCGATTGTGTCGCTCGCTTGCCGTCGATCTTCTTGAGGACCTCTGGTTTATCTTGACGTGTCGCAGATTCAAGAGAACGCTTAGGTCCGTCAGCGAAAACCCGCCTCCAAACCCCTGTGCCAGGTATATTCGGAATAGGAGGTGACCTATATTTTGCTAATATTTCTAGTCCGGAAACCTCTCGGTCCCCCAAAATGATTCCGGATAAAACTTTCGGACAATACTTTCAGGAAAAAATTCAAAAATGCCAACCGCCTTCGGATGGGCATCAATCTCCGTCTCAAGTTTGGACCGGTCAAATTTTAACTCCTGCTTAAAGGTCTTTCCCACTTCCAAGACCGTCAGTCTTTCCGCCACAGCACCTGCCCGCCCTGAGGTATAAATGAGGTATTTTCCCTCCGGCGACCAGCCAACAAACCGGTCTTCGCCGGGGTTTTGGGTCACGGCGTATGAGTTCTCTCCCTTCGAATCCATTATAAAAATTTCTAAATTTTCTTCCAAGACCCCTCTTAGTCCGGACACATAAGCGATCTTTGAGCCGTCTGGAGAATAAGAGGGAGCATAATCATCTCCCTCATAATTCGTCAACCGATCGGATTTTCCGGTGTTTAGATCGTAGATCCAAATATTGGCGTTACCATCCCGTTTAGAAGCAAAAAGAATTTTTTTACCGTCCGGAGAATATTGTGGCGTGTAATCTGACGCTTCATAATTTGTAATTTGGATTAGATCGGAACCGTGGACGCTCATGGTATACACATCAAAGTTGTTATGATAGTTGGCACAACAAACCAACCTTTTCCCGTCAGGCGACCAATCCGGAGTGTTGTGCCACCGACTTTCTTTTGTAATTCTGGTCTGCTCCTGCCCATCCTCATTCATCATCCAAATTTCCGGACTTCCGGTGCGGTTGGAGATAAAAACAATTTTTTTACCGTCCGGGGACCATTTAGGGCAATCGTTCCAATAATCTCCCGAAGTTAACTGTTTTAACTGTTTCGAGTTTAGATCCATAGCCCATATGTCATAGTCACCCATTTTGCCAGAGGCAAAACAGATTTTACCGTGTATGGTCATCTTGTGTGTTCCTTTCGACGGTGAACTACCAATCATGGGCGGAAGAGGAATCGAACCTCCACGGGTTTCCCCACATGCTCCTAAGGCATGCGCGTCTACCAATTCCGCCACCCGCCCCCAAATTTCCGCAATGTTACTTTTTCAAATTCTTCTAGAGAAATTTGGGGGCTGTACTTGCTTCCTTACTTCCTTTTCTAGAAAAGCAAGTGCGCCCTCAGCAAAATGGAATCAATAGGGAGTTGTCCCCTGCGGGGACAGGTTCGCTGTCCCTAAATAAATACGTGACCCACCCGCGACTCGAACGCGGTACCCCCACCTTAAAAGGGTGGTGCTCTACCAGGGTGAGCTAGTGGGTCGCTTATACTATTGCAAATACGGAAATTCTTATACTTCCCTTAGCTCTTTGCTCTTTTTATCCAGCAGAACATCAATCTCCTTGATAAAGCGGTCGGTCATCTTCTGCACTTCTTCTTCCGTCTTAAATTTTTCGTCTTCGCTGACGTGCCCTTCCCCTTGCATCTTCTTGGCTTTATCATTGGCGTCCCGGCGGATGGTGCGCATGGTCACCCGCCCGCGCTCGGCCATGTCTTTGCACACTTTGATGAATTCCTCCCGGCGCTCGGAAGACAGCGGCGGAAACGCCAGACGGATGAACTTGCCATCGCTGTTTGGCGTAATGCCTAATTTGGAATTGAGGATCGCAGTCTCAATGTCTTTGATGGCGTTGGCGTCCCACGGCTGGATGACGATCTGCCGGGGGTCGGGTGCGGACACCGCCGCGATCTGCTTAATCGGGGTCGAGGTGCCGTAATAATCGATATGCATATCATCAATCAAGGCCGGCTGCGCCCTGCCGGTGCGCACTTCGGAAAATTCCCGCAGCATGGTCTCCATCGCCTTCTTCATCTTGCCTTCGGTGTCTCTTAAAATGTCTTTACCAGTCATAAGCGCCTCGCAGTTAACGGACGATGGTCCCTATTTTTTCCCCAAACACCGCTTTTTGGACATTACCCTTCTCTAGAAGATTAAACACAATGATGGGGATGGAGTTGTCCATGCACATGCTAATCGCGGTGGCGTCCATCACTTTCAAATTTTGCTTGAGCACATCGATGAATTTGACTTCCGTGTATCTTTTGGCGGTCTTGTCTTTGACGGGGTCAGCGGAATAAACGCCATCGACTTTGGTGCCCTTCATGATGACATCGCATTTGATCTCGGTGGCCCGCAGCGCAGCAGCCGTGTCGGTGGTAAAATAAGGATTGCCGGTGCCGGCCACAAAGATGACCACCCGGCGTTTTTCCAAATGGCGGATGGCCCGCCGTAGAATGTAAGGTTCCGCGACGGCCTGCATCTCGATCGCCGTCATCACCCGCGTGGGAACGCCAATCTGCTCCAGGGCATTTTGCAGGGCCAGTCCGTTCATGACGGTTGCCAGCATGCCCATATAATCGGCCACCGACCGGTCCAACCCAAAACGCTTGCCCTCCACCTGCCCGCGAAAAATGTTACCACCCCCGACCACGACGGCCACTTCCACACCGGCGCCATGCACTTCTTTGACATCCTGTGCTAAGGAGGCGCACATTTCTGCGTCGATGCCGTGCTGCAAACGGCCCAGCAAAGCCTCGCCGCTGAGTTTCAAAAGGACTCTTTTAAAAACGGGCTTTGATTTGGCCAATTTACTCTCCAATTTTAAAACGGGAAAACCGCCCAATGACTGTATTCTCGCCGATTTTCGCGACGAGTTCATTGAGCAGGTCTTGAATGGTTTTGCCGGCATCTTTAAGATATGGCTCTTTAAGCAACGCCTCAGTACTGGCAGGATTAGTCCAAGCAATGTGCATGGCCAGGTCTTTGGTAAATTGCACAAAATCGTCGCTACGGGCCACAAAATCGGTCTCGCAATTGACTTCAACGACGACGCCGATTTTATTGCCCGGATGGATATATCCTTCGACCCGTCCTTCCTTGGCCACGCGGTCGCTTTTCTTAGCTGCCATCTCTAGGCCGCGTTTGCGCAAAAAGTCTTTGGCTTTTGCAAAATCGCCTCTTGCCTCTTCCAGGGCCTTTTTACAGTCGATGATCCCGCAACTGGTTTCTTCCCTTAAACGTTTGATATCTCCTGATGATACAGCCATCATGTTGTTCTCCGTGTTAAACAGTCACTTCCTGGGCCTGGGATTGGGTTTGGGCTTTTTTTCCGGCCAGGAATTCTTTTTGACCTTCCAGAATGCTGTCTACCATGAGCGCGGTGATAAATTTGATGGACTTGACCGCATCGTCATTGCCGGGGATCGGATACTGAATAAGCTCAGGGTCGGAATTGGTGTCGATTAAACCAACCACGGGCAGGCCCAAACGATTGGCTTCGGCGACCGCAATCTCTTCTTTTTTGGTGTCCACCACAAACAGCACCTGGGGAACAACCGGCATTTCGCGGATGCCGCCCAAGTCCCGCAACAGGCGGTCTTTTTCTTTCATGAGCAAGGACGCTTCTTTTTTAGTCAGCCGACCGACGGTGCCGTTGTTTTCCATTTTTTCAATGTCGTTGAGTTTCTTGACCGACTTTTTGACGGTCTCTAGATTGGTCAGCAACCCGCCCATCCAACGGTTCTTGACGTAGAACCCCCCGCAGCGTTTGGCCTCCTCTTCGATGACATCTTGGGCCTGCTTCTTGGTGCCCACGAAGAGGATCTTGCCGCCTTTGGCGGCCGCGTCGCGGATAAAATCCCTTGCCGCATTCAGCCGGTCCACGGTCTTTTCCAGGTCAATAATATAAATGCCGCCGCGTTCCCCGAATATAAACTTTTTCATCTTGGGGTTCCAGCGACGGCTTTGGTGACCGAAATGCACGCCTGCTTCGAGCAACTTCTTAATTAATTCACTGGCCATACTTGACTTCCTCCTTAAGGGTCCCGCCGGTGGTTTGCTGCAGAGACAGGCAAAGGCAGACCGTTCATGTTATAGACTATCGCTCAAGGATCTTGCCTCATTCCCTCCTGGCGCAGTCCGTTAAATTGAAGAGTTAGTATAATCAATCGTATATATATTTGCAAGCAAAAATTAGCCGCTGGCTGGACGCTGGGAGGATTTTTCCGGTAGGTCTAAACCTAATAACGGCCAGATGTTGCTAATTGGAGTAATACGAAAGATGACCGGGCTCACGCGTCCAACCCCTTGACGTTTGAGGCGCGCGATCATGGCTTGGTCGATACTCATCTGCACACCGCGGCCGTCCTTACGGATGTTGAGCTTCATTTGATTTCCTTTAAGATCAATACCACCGGTGGTTTCCATTGCCGCATCAGTCGCGTTCTTAAAAATAAACCGAGGCTGAAAACGTTTGTCTATATAGCCGCCTTCGGAATCCAACTCCTCAAGCCTTGCCATCTGATAAAAGGGAAGCCCTCGCTCTCCATCAAAATATTGGACTAATTTGTGTTGCGGTTTAATCTCGGGCCTTAAATTGCCGGCCCCATCATAAAAATCTTTAAACTGCTGGCCTGACGAGGACACCTTGTCCCCAACCTCCAAAATGCCCTTTCTGGCTTCCTGAATAATGCGTTCTATAAATTTAGGGTCTTGGATGTAGCCCCTGTTCTGCAATTCCTTTAAAGGCACAAAGCCCACGTCAAGGCCATAATATTCCTTAGGGATCCTCGGTTTAAACCAAAGCTTCTTATACCAGGCCGGGAATCTTTGAAATATATGATGACCAAAGTCAATCATGGGATCACTTAAAACCAGTTCTCCTTTTTGCCAATGGACCTTAAACCCATACCCCACCTCGTTAATGACACTATACTTCGGGTCTTGGACGTGGTTATAGGCCTGCTCATCAATTCCCTTGGTCATATCTTCAGCAGAAAAGGATTCCAGATGGACATGTGAGGGTAAGATCAAATGGGAAGATGGAGAGGCGGCATATTCAAATTCGATGCGAAAATCCCTTGGCCTCTTTAACCATTGTTCCAATCTGGCAACATAGCCGCCCGCGTAACGGATCATCTCTTCAATTTCTTCGGGCTGAACTTGTTGCCTGAGCATGGCGGGGTCCAATCGATCCAAGAGCTCCTTTTGTTCCCTTTCGCTGATATTCACACCACCCGCTGCATAACTGAATATTTCAATACGCTCGGTTTGATTAAGGATGTACGTCCTTAGTTGTTGTTTGAAAATACGAAGCGATTTATCTCCGGCCAAAGCCGGGGAATTCAGGGCATCCGCCAACTGCGCCACCTTTTCCAAACTGACTCTCTTTTTGCCTACGGCAGGAAAAGTTTGATGAAAAATTCTTTTAAACTCTGCGACTTGATACCTCCTTTCCCTCATACTTTCTATACTTACCACACTTCCGCTCATTGCCGCATCACCCTGCTTTGCTGATATACGAACTCCCGCGTTGAACAGAACCAGACTTCTGCCGGATAAAGATCTCGCCAGGGTGCCCTGATGACTGGTCATGGCCAAGTCTATCTTTCCTTTAACCCCGCCGGAAAAATATTTTCTTGGGATGGATCGCCCCTGGTCCTGGTCTTCCTTGATGTAGTCAAACACGCCTTTTTTATAGGCCTCAAGATAACGCTCATAAATTTGTTTTTTAATGGATTTATCCGACAAATCAATGCCTCGAATTTTGGAATGGTCGGAATAGACTTGATTAAGCGGGGCTTCTTGAAGGTTTTTCTTGTACCAGTTGGCTAGGATCAGGGAATTAAAAATTTGCCGCAAGGGAGCAAAATGTGTTCCCGTGTTGACCTCCTTTTCCAGCTCTGGAAGAATAATTGTGCGGACGATTTCAGAGGTCTTAGAAGCTTGCCCACGTAAATGATCTCTGGTTGCATTTTTCTGCATCGACAGGTAATCCTCTTCCAACATCACCTTTAAATGACTGTCGACCACGAAAGCGGTTTGATTGCGTTCAAACACTTCCGCCTTATCTGCCATGATCCAAACTTTGTTAAAAGTATTGACCGGGACATCACTCGACCTATATGCCTGCCGGGCTTGGGCATACACCCTGTCCCAAAAATTTTTTCCAAGTTCCTTCTCAGGATAAATGAGCGAAGCCGTGATTTGCTTGAGCAAATAATCTTGCGCCAGCAAATCCCGGCCCATGTCGGTTTGGCTTAAGACCTCCGGTATGGTGCGATCTTTTTCATAGGGTGAGAGGTTGACCCACAGATCATTTTCGGGAATGGCCAAACCTGTCAGAAAATATTTAATCAACTTCTCCCCTTCTTCTTTAAGGGCCTTACCGGAGAGATTATCTTGGCCAACATCGATGATAAAATCGAACATAAATGGGTCGTCTCTGTGCACGGTCAACCCTTTGATTATGGCCGGCTGATAAGCCGGGCTTAGAGAGACCATACTCCCCGGCTCGGGCAGCGCAGGCCCCAAAGGGAAGAGCGCGGCCTTGCTGCTCGATGGCCAAAGTACTAGATTGAACCCAAAAGCCAGAAGTAACCCTATGCTCAAAGACTTTCTAAACATAGTGTAAAGATACCATATTTAGTCTACCTAAAGCAAATTGCTGAAAAATAGGGCTTTATAACAAGGAGAAGCTTCTGCGGTGGATTGTGGACGGCCCGTGCGTTTTGATGGCCTCACGGTGTTCTTCGGTGGGGTATCCCTTGTGCTGCTTAAACCCATATTGAGGAAAAATGCGGTCGTAATTGGCCATCACCCGGTCGCGGTAAACCTTGGCAATGATGGAGGCGCAGGCAATGGACAAACACCGGGCGTCCCCGCCAACCACGGTGCGGTACCGGTAACGCAGCCGGGACTTGAAACGATCGCCGTCGATCAACATGAAAATCTCCCGGGGTTGTGCTTTTTGTTCGGGAGGCAAACGGCGAACCAATTGCTTGACCGCAAACTCCATGGCCAGATGGCTGGCGTTTAAAATGTTGATGGCATCGATGGCCGCTTCACTGACAATGCCGATCCCTACGAAGGCGCGCTGGAAAATTTCATGGAAGGCTGTCTCCCGAGATTCGGGGTTCATTTTCTTGGAATCATCGATGCGGCAGGGAAAATCATGGGCGGTCAAACACACGGCAGCGGCAACCACGGGGCCAGCCAAAGGGCCACGACCGGCTTCATCAATGCCTAAGATGAAGCGAAAACCTTCGGCCCAGGCTTCCTGTTCATGGGTGAGCATGCATCTAGAGTAACGGAGTTAGGCTTGCTGGTCAACTTTAACGCGGGCTTTTTTGCCGAGGCGGTCGCGCAGGTAATACAGCTTGGCGCGTTTGATAATGCCTTTGCTGACGATTTCGATTTGTTCAATGACGGGAGAGTTGAGCGGAAAGGTCCTTTCGACCCCTTCGCCGAAAGAAATCTTGCGCACGGTGAATGAGGCGGACATGCCATGGCCGGCTTTTTTAATAACGGTGCCTTCAAAAGGATGGATGCGGACTTTGTCGGCTTCCTTAACTTTAATTTTCATCTTAAGGGTGTCACCGACGGCAAAAACCGGGAGGTCTTTGCGCATCTGGGCAGCACCCGCGATTGCAATTTTTTCTACGCTTGAAACAACCATATTATCCTCCACCCTAAGTCAATAAATCCGGTCTGGTTTTTTTTGTTTTGGCAACAGCCTGTTCCCGGCGCCAACGCTTGATGGCTTCATGATTGCCCGATAATAACACATCGGGAACTTTTAGGCCACGGAAATTTGCCGGTCGCGTGTAGTGCGGGCCTTCCAACAAATCTTCCTCAAAAGATTCGTTCTTGAGGGAATCTTCTTTGCCCACCACACCGGGGATTAGGCGGGCCACAGCGTCCACAATGGCCATGGCGGGAATTTCCCCACCGGTCAAAACATAATCGCCGATGGAAATTTCTTCATCAACGCATTTTAACTTGACCCGCTCGTCGATGCCTTCGTAACGGCCGCATATAATAATTAAATTATTATGCCGCGTCAAGCGTTTTGCGTGTTTCTGGTCGAAGGGAACGCCGGCCGGTGAGGTGTAAATGACCCTCGCTTTGCGCCTCCCTTTGATCTTTTGAATGGCGGCAAACAGTGGTGGGGCCGACAACAGCATCCCCGGCCCTCCCCCAAAGGGGCGGTCGTCCACGCTGCGGCGCTTGGGATCCTGGGAATAGTCCCTCAGATCATGGATACGGATGGCAATTTTCTTTTTTTCCTGGCCGCGTTTGAGGATAGAGTCATTGAAGACGGCCGGAAACATGTCTGGAAATATGGTAACGATGTCGAAATGATGCATAAGATTATTGTAAGGGCGAACCGTATTTTAATAAAAATTCTTTTTGAAATTGCGCGTACGTGCCGGCGGCAATGGCCTGGCGGACCCTTTCCATGAGTTTAATATAAAAATACAGATTGTGGTAGCTCAGCAAACGCACGCCGGTGATTTCGTTTAAATTCAACAAATGGCGCAGGTAGGCCCGGGTATACTGCTGGCAGACATGGCAGCCGCAAGCCCCATCCAGGGGGTTGAAATCTTTGGTGTACTCGCTATTGCGGATGGTTAGCTTCCCCGTCGAGGTAAATGCACTGCCGTGCCGGCCGTACCGGGTCGGCACACAGGTGTCGAACATGTCGATGCCTAAGCCAACAGCCTTAACGATTTGATCCGGCAGGCCGATGCCCATAAAATAACGAGGTTTGTCCGCCGGCAAATGCCCAATGGTCCAGGACAGGGCCTCAAACATTTCCACCACGCTTTCACCAACGCTAACCCCGCCGATGGCATAGCCGTCCAAATCCAGTGCCACCAACTCCTGTGCGCTTTGACGGCGCAAGTCCTGGTATGTTGATCCTTGCACAATGGCAAACAGCCGCTGGCCGTTGGCGTGCATGCCGCGCTCATGAAAATGTTTTTTGCACCGGCTGGCCCACGCGGTGGTGCGTTGCAGGCCTTGAACCGCCTGGGCGCGGTCACAGGGATAAGGGGAACACTCATCCAGAGGCATCACCATGTCGGAGCCCAACACCTTTTGAATGTCGATCACCTTTTCCGGCGTGAACATATGCATGCTGCCGTCTAAATGCGAACGAAAATTGACCCCTTGATCGGTGATTTGACGAAACTTAGTCAAGCTGAAGGCCTGGTATCCGCCGCTGTCGGTCAAGATAGGCCGGTCCCAGTGCATAAACTTGTGCAAGCCGCCCGCCGCTGCCATAACATCCAGGCCCGGCCGCAAATACAAATGGTACGTGTTCGACAGCACGATTTCGGAATTCATATCCAACAGGTCCAGGCTGGACATGGTCTTGACCGTCGCCGTGGTGGCCACCGGCATAAAAAATGGAGTTTGCACCTCGCCATGCGGCGTGCGGACTACTCCCCGACGGGCACCAGTTGTTTCATCGGTGCTGAGCACTTGAAAAAATGGATGAGGCAATGTGCAGGACCTTACTCTAACGAGTTCTCGATGAACGCATCAATGGTCTTTTTGGGGACCGCATGCCCCTCAAAAACTTTGGTGAGCTCTGCGTTGGCCTCTTCACTCAAGGCGTCCAATTTGTTCATCAATTCCTGGTTTTGCACCAATTCCTTGGGCGAAAATTTGGCCGATTCCGAAGAGAGCTCGATGATCTTGGCATGGTAGGCACTGAGTTCGGATGGAGGATCAATGGCCTCGAGCCCCTTGATGTAGGCGATCAACTGTTCCCTGGCTTTTTCCGCGATGGCATCCGCGGATAAATTTTTGTCGAGTTTGGACATGGGGTCGGTGACAAAACTCTTGGACGTTTCATTCATTTGGTCCCAATAAGGTTTGACTGTCTCCTGAACCCACTTACCCCACTCTGCTGCCGGGTCCACTTGCTCCCAAAGTTTGGACTCCACACTTGCCGGTTGCGCAAAAGCCAATCCTCCGACGAACATCAGCATGAGAAATAACAGACCTTTGTTCATAAAACAAACCTCCTTTAGGATGTTAGTTAAATAATAAGCATAGCGTCGCCATAGCTATAAAACCGGTAGCCGTGCTTGATCGCTTCCCGGTACGCCCGCATGATGAACTCATAGCCGCCGAACGCGCACACCAGCATGAGCAAGGTGCTGTGCGGCAAATGAAAATTGGTGAGTAAAATATCGACGGCCTTAAATCGATGGCCGGGGTAAATAAAAATATCGGTGTCGCTCTCCAGTTTTCCGGACGCGGTCAGGGATTCCAACACCCGGCAAGAGGTGGTGCCGACGGCGGCAATAGTCCGGGCTTTGGACCTGGCCTTTAGAATGTGACGGTGCACGGCGGCATCCACACGGTATCGCTCGCTGTGCATCTCATGCTCCCGGATATCAGGACAGACCACCGGTTTAAAGGTGCCGTAATTAACGTGCAAGGTCAATTCTTGAAACGCATGTCCCTGCGCTCTTAATTTTGCCATCAAGGGCTTGGTAAAATGCAGACCCGCCGTGGGGGCCGCAACCGACCCCGGATGTTTGGCATACACCGTTTGATAATTGCGGCGGTCGCTGACGCTGTCTTCCCTATGTATGTATGGCGGCAAGGGGACATGTCCGGCCTTCTGCAAAAATTTTAAGACCTGCTTTTGATTAAACCGCACCAAGCTGCGATCTTTGTCCAGGATGACCGCCTCCAACCCCGGCGCAAAATCAACCGTGTCGCCCACCTTGATCCTGGATCTGGGTTTAAGCAACGTTTCAAACGTTTGTCCGTCGCCGCCGGCAGCAGCTTTGAGCAGAAAAACCTCCACCCTTCCCCCGGATCGTTTTTTTCGCCCGAGCAACCGGGCTGGAATGACTTTGCTATTGTTAAGCACAAACAAGGTGTGGGCAGGGAGATATTCTCCGATGTTCGCAAAATGGTCATGGCAGATCATTTGGGCCCGGCGATGGACCACCATGAGCCGGGAGCGGTCGCGTTTGGCGGCGGGATGCTGCGCAATGGATGTTTCAGGGAGCGTGTACCCGTAGGCATCGAGGGCAAACATATCAGCGCAGGTCATGATAATCGATGAGGCTGGTGCCGGGGTAATAATACGCCAGGATTTGTTGGTAGGTAAATTGCTGGCGGGCCATGCCGCGGGCCCCCCACTGGCAAAGGCCCACGCCGTGCCCCCATCCCTTGCCGACAAACTCCACAAAATATCCTTTCATGGTGATTTCGTAATTATTGCTCTTTACAACATTGGGGCCTAACAGTTGCCGGAACATTTTTCCTCTCACCACCAACTCCTCGCCCTGCCTGCCGGTGATTTTCAGATGATTGATGCGGCCGCTACGATCGCGGTCAACCACCGCAATGTCTTTGATGAGGCCGATTTTTTGCCCTGCTTTATTGAGCGAAGCCTGGATCTTTTGCAACTGAAAGCTTTGATGCCAATGCATGTGCGGGGAATCCTGGCAGAACTGGCAGGGCACACCTTTAAGCGGTGGCAAATCCAGGTCCCACATTTCCTTGGCGTCTTCGGTCATGCCGGCGCAGGTGGCGTGAAAATAAGACGACAAAATCTTACCATTGTAGGTCAAAACCTCGCCGGAGGTGCGGTCGACCGCCAACCCGGTGCGGTAACGTTCGGAGGTCTTGCCCCCGTACACTTGCGAATAAATGTCATTGGTGACGTCGAAATCTTTGCGGTTGGCGCCGACCATGGAGTAAAGCGCATAGGTGCGGGCGGCCACGGCCTGGGCCTTGAGCGCCTCCATGGGCCAATGGTGGGAAACTTCGTGATACAAAACGCCCTTGATGTAATCCTCGATGTTGATGCTGTTGATGGCATTGATTTGATTTTTGGGGGTGCGGATGAGCACCACATCGCCCCGGAACCTGCGGTTGTTAATTTTGACCGCCGCGTCCCGCCGCGGCTCAATGACCAGGCGCTTAAGCGGATACACGGTGCCGCCCACAAAAAAACCCTTCTCCAACAGCCGCACCGTGGTCCTCGGCAAACGCACACCGCTGGCAATGTCTTTGCCGGTCGCCCCATGCAAGGTGTACGGGCCGTCGATTTCCAAATTGATTTCCCTCGCCTCCCGCACAATGGCCACCCGGACCATGCGGTCAGCCGCTTTGCGCTTAGGCGATGCCCCAGCGGTGATGGCGAAACCGCATATCAAGATCACCAGAATAAAAAGGATGCGTTTCATTTTCGGAAAAAAAAATACAAGATCAGGCTAAAGGCAATGCTTGTTATCATGCAGGTTGCCAGCGGGAAGTAAAATGTAAAATCGCCTTTTTTAATAAGAATATCCCCGGGCAATTTGCCCAGGCCAGGGATTTTTCCCATCACAGCCAGCAGCAGCCCGACGGCCACCAAGACCAATCCAGCCGCGATCGTTAGTTTGGCGATGTCGCTCATCATAAAACTTTGCGCGCCGCGTCGGTGATCTCGCGGCCACGCCCGGTGCGGCGCAAGAATCCGGCTTTGAGTAAAAACGGCTCCACCACATCGACAATGGTGTCGGGCTCTTCGTTTAACGTGGCGGCCAGGGCTTCGATCCCCACCGGCCCGCCGGAATAATGGGTCTTGATGATTTCCAGCAGGCGGCGGTCCAAATCGTCTAAACCAAAGCCGTCGATCCCTAAGGCCACCATGGTCTGCTCCACAATGGCCACATCAATGTGGTTTTTGCCGGTTTTCACCTGGGCATGGTCCCGCACCCGGCGCAACAAACGGTTGGCGATCCGCGGGGTGCCTCGGCTGCGGCGGGCGATCTCAGACGCCGCATCTTCATCCACCTGCATATTTAATTTTTGGGCTGAAGACCGCACGATGATGGCCAGCTCCTTTTCCTCGTAAAATTCCAAATGATAAAAAATCCCAAACCGGTCCCGCAGGGGTGTCGTGAGCAAACCGCTGCGGGTGGTGGCACCGATCAAGGTGAACGCCTTCAAGTTAAAATTGATGGTCTTGGCGTAAGGGCCTTTGTCGACCACGAAATCAATCTTAAAATTCTCCATGGCCGGGTATAAAAACTCCTCGACGGTCTTGCTCAAACGGTGGATCTCATCGATAAAAAGGATGTCCCCTTGCTCCAAACTCGTCAAGATCCCGATAAAATCCCCGGCCCGCTCAATGGCCGGTCCCGAGGTGATGCTGATGCGCGCGCCCATTTCGGAAGCAATGATGTGGGCCAGCGAAGTTTTACCCAACCCCGGCGGACCGGAAAATAACGTGTGCTCCAAAGGCTCCCCCCGGGCTTTAGCTGCGGTGATGGCCACCTGAAGGCCTGCCACCAGGTCCGCTTGACCCACAAAATCCTTGAGCTGCCGGGGCCGCAAGGACAGTCCGACGATGGCATCTTCATCGGTTTCCTGGGTCAAGACGAGCCGTCTGATTTCTTCCATAGTTATTTGGCCTTACTTGGCCTGGCTGTCGGGAAGCTCATGGGAACTGTTGCGCACGATCATGATGTCTTCAAAATGGCGGCGCTGCAAGGCAACGATCTCTTTGAGCCGGATCAACTCCAAAATGGCGATGAAAATCACCACCATTTCCCGGCGGCCGGTGGCGTTACGGAATAAATCCACCAAGCTGACCTCTTTCTGCTCCAGCAGCAAGTGCACAATGGAGTGGATCTTTCCCTCCACGGTGTACTCTTCTCTCTGCACGTCATAAACTTTTTTCTCGGGAATATTCTTTAAGGCCGCATTCAGGGCATTGATCAAATCAAACAGCGATGCCTCAAACACAACCTCCTGGGACTCTTCCTTGAGCTGTTCCATCTGCTGGGCATCCACCACGCGGGTAAACAAATCCTGGCGGAATATTTCTTTCGCCTTAAGGTCCTCGGCAATCAGCTTAAATTGCTGATACTCCTGCAGGCGTTGGATCAATTCGGCCCGCGGGTCCTGCTGCTCTTCCGTCGCCAAGGGGTCCGGCGGCAGCAGCATGCGGGATTTGATTTGCATCAAGGTGGCGGCCATGACCAAAAAGTCGCCGACAATGTCCAGGTCCAACATTTTCATCATTTCGATGTATTCCATGTACTGGTCGGTGATCTGGGCAATGGGGATGTCGCAAATGTCGATGTCGTCTTTTTTGATGAGGTAAAGCAAAAGGTCCAGCGGACCTTCAAACTTTTCCAATTGGATTTTATAACTCACCAGAACATCCCTCCTTAGGAATATAACGCGTCTTTGACTTCGGCCATGGTTTGCGCCGCAATGGCCCGGGCCTTGTGCGCCCCGTCCCTTAAAACATCCTGAATGTAATTGCCTTTTTTCTCCAATGCCATCCGTTTCTCCCGCAGGGGCCCCAGCACATCGCGCTCGAGCCTTTGGGACAAATGCGCTTTGCATTCGGTGCAGCCCTTGAGGGCCTGCGTGCACCATTGGTGCACGGCCTGTTGCTCTGATGCGGGAGTTAAGAATTGGTAATACGAATACACGTTGCACACCTCCGGTCGCCCGGGGATGTCCTTGCGGATACGCTGTGGATCGGTGATCATTTTGGCGACTTTGGCTGTCACTTCAGCCGGACTATCGGAGAGGTTGATGGTGTTGCCGTAACTTTTGCTCATTTTACGGTTGTCCGTGCCTAGAAGGCGCGGGGTTGGGGTGAGCACCGCCTTAGCATCGCGGAACACTTCCCTTTTGTACAAAGAATTAAACCGCCGCCCGATTTCCCGGCAGAGTTCCAAATGCGGCAGCTGGTCTTCTCCGATGGGGACGGCGTCGGCTTTATACAGCAATATGTCCGCCGCTTGCAGCACCGGATACCCCAAAAAGGCATACGTTTGCAAATCGCGGGTGTTGATTTCGCGCAGTTGCTCTTTGTACGTCGGGTTTCTCTCCAGCCACCCCAGCGGGGTCAGGCACGACAGAACCATGTGCAATTCTAAATGCTCAGGAACATCGCTCTGGACGTAGAGAATGCTCTGGGCGGGATCAATGCCGCAGGCGATCCAGTCTTTGACCATGTCGATCGCAAAGGGCCGGATCTCGGAAGGGTGTTCATACTCGCCCATGAGCGCATGCCAGTCAGCCACGCTGTAAATGCAGCGGTTGGTCCTTTGCAACTCCACCCAATTGTGCAACGCGCCCAGCAAATGCCCCAAGTGGAGCTTGCCCGTCGGACGCATGGCTGAAAAAATGGTGGTTGGCATTGAGTTACAATTTTCGGGCAATGGATTCGATGTCAAAGGCCTCGATCAAATCCCCCACCTGGACGTCATGGAAATTGGCAATGGTGATCCCGCATTCAAAGCCTTCACCGACTTCCTTGACATCATCTTTGAAGCGCTTGAGGCTGCTGATGTGACCGGTGTGCACCGCCTGGCCATTGCGCATGATGTCGATTTGCGATTTATTGCGGATCTTGCCCTTTTTGACGAAACAACCGGCCACGATGCCGCTGCGGCTTAACTTAAATACATTTCTGATTTCCACCTGCCCCACAAAATGCCGTTTGAGTTTGGGGGCCAGCAAACCTTCCAAGGCCTTGCGCACATCTTCTACGGCGTCGTAGATGATCCGGTACTGCCGCACATCCACCGGGTTTTTTTCCAATTCCTGGCGGGCCTTGTCGGCAATGCCGACGTTAAAAGCAATGATGATGGCCTGCGAGGCCATGGCCAGGATGACATCCGAAGCGTTCACATCGCCGACCCCGGAGTGCATGAACCGCAATTTGACTTCATTGGTGGGGATTTTGGCCATCATTTCTTTGATGGCTTCTTGGGAGCCCTGCACGTCCGCTTTGATGATGACCCGCAGTTCTTTGATATGGCCTTCCTGGATTTGCGCGTATAATTCTTCCAGGGACACTTTGGCGGTGCCAGCCATTTTTTCGTTCTTGATTTTTTCCTGCCGGGCTGAGGCAATGGCGCGGGAGGTCTTCTCATCCTCCACCACATAAAAATTCTCACCTGCCGACGGGACTTCGGAGAGGCCCAAAATTTCCACCGGCGTGGAAGGCCCTGCGGTTTTGATAGGCCGCTTGTGGTCATCGAACATGGCTTTGACCCGCCCGGAATAAGGGCCGACCACCACCGCATCTCCTTCTTTGAGCGTGCCGCTTTGCACGATCAAAGAGGCGATGGACCCGCGGCCTTTGCTCAAATGCGCCTCAATGACGATGCCGGATGCTCTTTTCTTGGCATTGGCTCTGAGTTCCAAAATTTCCGCTTCCAATAATATGCGCTGCAATAACTCGTCAATGCCTGCCCCGCTGATTGCGGACACCCCCACCACGCCCACTTTGCCGCCCCAATCTTCGGGCTGCAATTCATGCTCGGCCAATTGCTTCTTGACCTTGTCAGGGTCGGCATTCTTCTTGTCGATTTTATTTAAAGCAACGACGATCGGGACATTCGCGGCCCGGGCATGGTCAATGGCTTCCTCGGTCTGCGGCATGATCCCCTCGTCGGCCGCCACCACCAGGACCACCAGGTCGGTGATGTGCGCGCCCCGGGCCCGCATGGCCGTAAAGGCCTCATGGCCTGGCGTGTCTAAAAAAGTAATGGTGCCCTTGTCCACGGCGACGCTGTAGGCCCCGATGTGTTGGGTGATGCCGCCGTGTTCGCCTTCAGCGACGCGGGCGGAACGGATGCGGTCCAGCAACGAAGTCTTACCGTGGTCCACATGGCCCATAAAAGTGACCACCGGTGCCCGCGGCTTTAGCAGCGACGGGTCATCTTTTTCCTGCTGGTGCAAATCCACCAGCTGTTCCTCCTGGGTCTTGACTTTCAGCACATTGATGCCAAAAGAACCGGCCAATTTCTGCACCAGCTCTTCGCCCAAATGCTGGTTGATGTTGGCAAAGATGCCCATGTCCAAGAGGCGTTTGAGCACGACGTTCATCTTCTGGTTGACCCGCACGGCAAAATCTTTGACGCTAATCGGGACAGGGATTTCCACGTCTTGCAAAGGGCCTTCCGGGACAGTGACGGAGGTCGCGGCCGTGATCGAAGACGAAGGACGGGAATCCCGCTGCGACGACTGGGATTCCGGCTCATGCGGCTTGCGGCGTTTTTTAGCCAAGGGTTTTACCGTCACAAACGGCTCATCAAAACGGACTTTTTTCTTCACCGCTTCCAAGGCTGAGACCTCCGACGGCAAAACCACCTTTGAAACATCCACTTTCGGCGCTGCGGGCGGTTTGGCCTCGACTTTGGGAGGCTCCACTTTTGGGGCCTCCACCTTTGGCAAAACAGGCTTCAGCGGTTCGAACCGGGACACCGGTTTGACGGCAGCCGCGCCCGCGGGCGCCGCCGGGGCCACCCGCGCAGACGGCGGCAGAGGTCCGGACTTGGCCACAATGATCTTCTCCACCACGGCGGGTTTCTTTAATGGCTTCTTGGAGACGGCCTCGGCCTTGGCGGGAGTGGATTTTTTGGCAGCCGGCTTTTTGGCGGCCTGGCCGGCTTGGAGGGCAGGCTTGGGTTTCTTGGGGGCCGCCTTCTTAGGCGGCTCCTCATCCACCACATGTTTGCCGATCCCCTCATCGGCCAGGGCATCCCGCAGCACCATCTCCACGCCGGCGGTGATTTCCAGACCGTCCTTCGAACGCAGCTTCATGTTCTTGAGTTTATCTAAAATAAACGTCTCGGTAATCTTTAATTCTTTGGCTAAATCAATGATCCGCATAATTTGGTTTTATGAATCTTCCTCTTCCTGTTTGGCATCCTCATCAGCGGGAGTGGTGTCCACCTTGGGCTCCGCCGGAGGCGCGGCAACGGGGCCCTCTTCTTCGGCCGCGGCAGCTTTTTGTTTTTCATCCCATTGTTTGGCGGAATAGATGTCCAGTTCCCATCCCACCAGTTTTCCGGCCAGACGGACATTTTGCCCGTATTTGCCGATGGCCAGCGACAGCTGGTCTTCGTCCACGATGATATTGACCCGTTTCTCGTCGCTGATCAACTGCATTTGGGAAATTTCCGCCGGTGACAGCGCGGCCTGGATATATTCCTTAATGTCTTCGGAATAGCGCACAATGTCGATCTTCTCGCCATGCAGTTCCAGCACGATATTCTTCACCCGCGAGCCGCGCATCCCGACGCAGGCGCCCACGCAGTCGATTTTGTCATCTTTAGAGTAGACCGCAATCTTGGTGCGCTCGCCCGGGTCACGGGCAATGGCCTTGACTTCAATGATTCCTTCATAAATTTCCGGCACTTCCAGCTCAAAGAGGCGCTTGACGAAATTGGGGTTGGCCCGGGACAGGATGATTTGCGGCCCCCGGATCTCTTTGCGCACTTCCAAGAGAAAGGCCCGGATGCGCTCGCCCTGGCGAAACTCTTCCTTGTTGGACTGCTCACTGCGGGGAATGAGCGCTTCCGTCTTGCCGAGGTCCACAACGATATTGCCCCGCTCAAAGCGGTAGACAGCGCCGCTGATGATTTGCCCGATTCGGACATTGTATTCATTAAACACCACGTCTTTTTCCGCTTCGCGGATTTTCTGGATCACCACCTGTTTGGCGGTCTGGGCGGCGATGCGGCCGAACTCGCTGGAATGGATTTCTTGGTCGCCGGCAAAGGCGGTCAACTTGCCGGTGTTGCGGTCCAAGACCACCGTGACTTCCTGTTCTTTGTCCACCGTCCAAATTTTCTTGGCGGCGGAGGCTACGGCGGCCTCAACAGCGCCGATCAAGGTCTCTTTATCAATGCCCTTGTCGCGCTCCAATTGTTCCAAAATCGTCAACAACTCACTGTCCATAACACTCTCCCCTTAAATGACCAACACTGCTTTGATGATCCGGGCCAAGGGCACCGTCATCTGTTTTTTCTGTTTCGTCAACATTGTCACCGCGTCGGCGGTAACTCCCGTGATTATGCCGACCCATTCTTTCTTGCCGTCCAGCGGCGCGCTTAAGAAAACCTGCACCGGCCGGTTGGCATTTCGTAAAAAATCTTTTTCCGTGGTCAGTGGCCGGTCCAAACCCGGGGATGAAAATTCCAAAGTGTACGCGTCTGCTAAGAACCCCTCAGTGTCTATAGCCAAGGCAATGGCGTGGTTGAGTTCTGCGCATTGCTGCATGGTGATCCCCCCCTGGGGCAAGTCGGCAAAAAATTGCACCTGCACATCTTGGTTGTGCTGCCCTACTTTTAGCTCCACCAGCTCGACCCCGGCCTCCTTGAGCAACGGCATTGCCAGCGCCGCGATCCTTTGCAAAATTTCTTCAATGGTTAACGGCAACGCTTAAAAATCTCCGATGGCAAGGTATTTTTATTGACTGCCGTCACCGTTTTGGTGCGGCGGTCCTTAATCTCCACTTCACCGCGCGACAGGCCCTTCTTGCCGATCAATACTTGATAAGGGACCCCCACCAAGTCGGCGTCATTAAACTTACGGCCGGCGCTTTCATCCCGGTTGTCCCAAAGCACCTGCAGCCCTTGTTTCTGCAGATCATCATGGTAGGCCTTGGCCAAGGAGAGGGCCTCGGTGTCCGCCTGCAGCGATAAAATAGCCACATCAAACGGCGCCACCCCCTGCGGCCATAAAATTCCCTGGGCGTCATGATTCAATTCAATAATGGCCGCCAGCAGGCGGCTGACCCCAATGCCGTAACAGCCCATGACCATGGGTTTTTGTTTGCCGTCGTCATCTAAGTACACCGCGCCCAAGGCCTCGCTATACTTGGTGCCCAGCTGAAAAATGTGTCCCAGTTCCATCGCCACTTTCTTTTCCCAGGACCCGCCGGCCGGCGGTTGGTCGTTGGCTTGGGCCTTGACCGCTTTTCCGTCGGCGCTCATCCATACGGCATCCTCACCGACGGGCGCCGGCACCAAAAATTCATGCGACACGCTGCCTCCCATGGCCCCGCTGTCGGCGGTGACCACCATCACCTCCAGGCCGCAACGCTTAAAAATTTTCCGGTACGCGCCCAGCTGTAAATCATAATTTTTTTTAAGTCCTGCCTGGTCCCGGTCAAAGCTATAGGCGTCTTTCATGATGAATTCACAGGCCCGCACGATGCCGAAACGGGTGCGGATTTCATCACGGAACTTGCTTTGGATCTGATAGAGCGTCACCGGCAACTGGCGGTAACTTTGAATAAAATCCCTGGCAATGACCGTGATGACTTCCTCGTGGGTCGGCCCCAGGCACATCCGGCGGCCCTTTTTATCGTCGAAGGCGATCATCACTTCTTTAAGCGCCTGGTCGCGTCCGGTCTTTTTCCAAATGTCCAACGGCTGCAGGGCCGGCAGGAGCAATTCATGGCAGCCAATGGCATCCATTTCCTCACGGATGATGCCCTCGATTTTCTTAAGCACCCTCAAGCCCAGCGGCAAATAAGAATACACCCCGGATGTCAGCATGTGCACCAGGCCGGCCCGCAGGCTCAATTGATGGCTGACGGCTTCCGTGCCAATGGGAGTTTCTTTCAGCGTCGGGATAAAATACTCAGATAAATGCATTTTATTCTTCGAACAGGCCGTTTAAGACCACGTTGCGTTTGACAAATTTATGGTAACAGGATGGTTTTTTGCGGTTCATCAGCCAATCTCCCACGACCTTCCCGTCTGCGATGCGGTCCTGCTTAAACGTAAAAACGTCCTCCAGCGAAATGCCGCCCGTGGCTTTATCATAACGCATGTCGGAAATGTTGGACACCCGCCTCACCCCGTCTAAGAACAGCTCCACATAAACAATCAGGTCAATGGAAGTGGCGATTTGCTGTTGGATCTGCTCCGCGGTCAAACGGATCCCGGACATCAGCATCATGGTCACCATGCGGTTAAAACATTCCTGAGGGGAGTCGGCGTGGATGATCGCCAACGACCCGGCGTGGCCGGAGGCAATGGACTGCACCAAATCCAGGATTTCCTGGCCGCGCACCTCGCCGATGATGATGCGGTCGGGACGCATGCGCAAGGAATTAACGAACAAATCCCGGATGGTCACCTCTCCCTTGCCTTCAATGTTCGGGGCTTTGGCCTGCAACGAGACCACGTGGTGCTGCATCAACCGCAACTCGGCCGTGTCTTCAATGGTGATGATGCGTTCGTGGTCCGGGATATGGCGCGAGAGCACGTTGAGCAGCGTGGTTTTCCCGCTGCCGGTGGAACCGCAAAACACCACATTCAATTTGGCTTTAATGGCCGCGATAAGAAAGGCGGCCATTTGTTTGTTCATGGAACGGCGGTTGACCAAATCATCGACGGTGGTTAAGTCCCGGGAAAATTTTCGGATGGTCATGACCGGCCCAATCTGGGAGCAGGGCGGCAGCAGCACGTTGACGCGAGACCCGTCGGTCAAAGAAAAATCCACATACGGCTGGCTTTCATCCACCCGGCGGCTGGTGGTGGATGCGGCCAAGATTTTTTGGATCGTGTGCATCAAGACCACATTGTCCGGAAAGTGCACGTTGGTCTTCTCAATCCTGCCGTCTTTTTGAATGTACACGGACTGATGGCCGTTGACCATGATTTCCGAAACGCTGGGGTCCTCCACCAGGGGCCTTAAGACCCCTAAACTAATGACGCCGCTGACCAATTCCCGAATGAGTGCCAGGCGCTCTTCCATGGTCAGGGACAATTGTTTTTCTCGGCAAAGATTGGTGATGGCGGTATCAACGAAGGAACGCAGCTGGTCTTCCTGCATTTCATCTTTGAGTTCCAAAAACTTGGTCTTGGAAATCAAATAATGATGGATGAGGGCCTTGACTTCACTAAATTCCGCGCTGGGGGCCATAATTGTATCCTTTTTAACCGGGTTTCAAAAAATGGGTGACCTTATCGATCAAGCCGATGCGTTCAAAATCCACATAAAAAACAAATACCGCCAACATCAAAATTAGACTAAAACCGACCCGGGTGATCCAATGGTCCAGTTTGGCGGACAAGGCGCGGCCGCGGATTTTTTCGATGCCTAAGAGCAGCAAATGCCCTCCGTCCAAGGGAATCAGCGGAAGCAAGTTAAAAATGGCCAGGCTGGCGCTAATCACTCCGACGATGTGCAGCACAAAGGACAAGCTGATCGTCATGGCAAACTTGATCACTTGAAACATCCCGACCAAGCCCATGACTTCCTTCGGCGAGCGCAATCCAATGCACATCTCATACAGCGCCCGGTAGGTCTTCTGGGTCACGTCCAGCAGTTCCTGAAAGGCCCGGCCAAAGGCCTTGATCGGCCCGTAACGCACAATCACCACGTCCTCGGAACTTTTCAGCGGTACTTGTCCCACCCCGATCAAGCGAACCGGGTGTTCGCGGCCAAAAATATCTTTTTGGGACTCTTGAGCTGGGGTGACCATTTTGGTCATGGTCTCTTCCCCCCGCGTCAGCACCACCGTCAAGTGCGAACCGGAGGATTCCCGCACGCTGTCCTGCAAATCCGGCCAATGCGCCACCTTGCGGCCGTTGATCGAAATGACCTTGTCACCGGCCATCAATCCGGCCTTTTCCGCCGGAGAAGCTTTTCGCACCTCCCCGATGACGGCGGGAATTTTCTGGGCCGAGAGTTCCATGTCCACATACCCAATCATAAACACCAGCCAAAAACACACAAACGCCAACACCACGTTGATCACCGGCCCCATGAGCACAATCAAAGCCCGCTGCCCCACGCTTTTGGAATAAAATTCGTCGGGGGAGCCTTTGGCGTGTTGGCGGTCATCCCCGGCCATTTTGACATATCCGCCCAGCGGGATGGCGCAAATCAAAAATTCCGTGTCCCCCCGGCGCCGGCTCCAGAGCTTACGCCCAAACCCCAGGGAAAATTGTTCCACCCGAACGCCGCATTTGCGGGCGGTGATGTAATGGCCCCATTCGTGCACTAAAACCAGGATGCTCAAAATAAAAATGAAGACGAGAAAATGCATCTATAACCTTTCCATGACCGATCGGGCCTCTTGCCGGGCCCACGAGTCCACCGCGAGGACTTCCTGCAGGGACGGGTTTTTTACTATTTTATGACGGAAAACAACTTTTTCAACCACTTTGTATATGGCGCTAAATTTTATTTTACCTTTCAAGAAAACCTCCACCGCTTCCTCATCCGCGGCATTGAGCACGCAGGGTGCGCTGCCGCCCAGGCGGGAAACCTCCAGGGCAAGCCCCAAGGCCGGAAATTTACGCACATCCGCCTTGAAAAAATCCAGCCGGCCGAGCCCCACCAAATCCAGCGGCGGTAAGCCCGTCGGCAAACGCTCCGGATAGGTCAGCGCGTATTGGATCGGCAAACGCATGTCGGTCACTCCCAGCTGGGCCAACACCGACCCATCCACAAATTCCACCATGGAGTGCACAATGGCCTGCGGGTGCACCAACACCTGAATCTGATCATGCCTCAAACCAAAAAGCCGCTGGGCTTCGATGAATTCAAAACCCTTGTTCATGAGCGTGGCCGAATCGACGGTGATCTTGGGGCCCATCTTCCAGCGCGGATGCCGGAGAATGTCTTGCACCCTCATGCGATCGAACTCTTTGACCGTGCGATGCAGCAGCGGTCCACCGGAAGCGGTCAAGTGCACACGCTTGATGGGGGCCTTCTGCCCATCGATGCACTGAAAAATGGCGCTCTGCTCGCTGTCAATGGGAACAATCATTGCCCCATGCCGGCGGGCCGCCGCGGCAATCAAATCTCCGGCAATGACCAGTGCTTCTTTATTGGCCGGGGCGATCGTTTTTCCCGCCTTCGCCGCTGCCAAAAACGGCGCCAAGGCCGCGGCCCCGCGCATCGCAATCACCACAATATCAACGTCGGGAGCAGCTGCCATGGCCGACAAAGATTGCGGGTCTTCCACTCCCAAGGCCACATATTTGGGCCGGTATTTGCGCACCTGCCGCTGCAGCAGTGTGCGGTTGCGATAGGCGGTCAACCCTACAATTTTGAAACGCCCGGGATAACGGTCCACCACTTTTAAGGTGTTGATGCCGATGGACCCCGTGGCACCTAAAATCACAATTTTCTTAACAGGCATATATGCTACGGCGGAATATTTTTCAAAGTCGAACTCATGTACAAATAAAATGCTGGCACCGCAAACAACAGGCTGTCGATCATATCGAGCACCCCGCCAAGACCGGGCAGCAGCTTACCCGAATCTTTCACCCCGCAATCGCGCTTGATGAGCGATTCCGACAAATCCCCCAATTGGCCCAGGCCGCTGAAAAAAGCCCCCATCAGAGCCACCTGCTCCACCGGAAAATTCACGCTGGAGGGCAAAAACGACCGGAACAACACCGCCACCAAGGCGCTGGTGATCAAAGCACCGACGCTGCCTTCGACGGATTTGTTGGGGCTCACCTGGGGCAACAGCGGCGTTTTGCCGATCTGGCTGCCGACTATATAAGCGCCGATGTCCCCGCTTTTGGTGACCAAAATAATGAACGCCACCAACTTGATGCCTTCGGAGCCCGGCAGCATGAACCTGATCTTGACTAAAAAACTAAAAAACCAGGCCACATACAGCACCCCAAAAAGCGTCGTGGACAGCCCCAGGATGGCGTTGCGATTGTCCCTGCGGGAAAACTGCATCAACAAAATGAGCAGAAACCCGACCACAATAAACAAGAGCTCCCAATTTTTGGTCAACTCAAAACGGGTGTAAATCGACAGCGGGATGAGCAACCCAATGAAGGTGCCAATATAGCTGTAAATCGGCACGTCTTTCTTCTTGACCATGTAAAAGAACTCGTAAAGCCCGCCCACGGTGAGCAGACACACCACCACGATAAACATGGTGTCGTAAACGACCGCCATGGTGGAGAGGAAGGTCATAAACACGGCGGAGGCAAACCTGGATGGCGACATCTTATGTTCCCTGGTCATAGGGTCCTAAATCCCTCCGTAACGCCGCTGCCGTCCAGCAAATTCCTGCAAGGCGGCCTGAAATTCTTCCTTGGTAAACTCCGGCCAAAACTTGGGAGTAAAATACAACTCCGCGTAGGAAATCTGCCACAACAAAAAATTGCTGATGCGGAATTCACCCGAGGTGCGTATGAGCAAATCCACCTCCGGCTGTTCCTGCGTATACAAAAAACGGCTGAACTGTTCTTCGTCCAGCGTGTCCAGGTTAAAGCCGCCGGCCAGCGCTGCCTTCCCCACAGCGCGCACCGCGTCGACGATTTCAGCCCGGGCGCCGTAATTAAAAGCCACGTTGAGCGTCATGCCGGTGTTGCCTGCGGTCAGCTGCGCGGACGCATCCATCACCCGCAACACCTCCTCGGGGATCAATTCCCGACGGCCGATAAAACGGATGCGCACCCCGTTGGCGTGCAAGTCCTTGGCCTTCTGCCCCAGCACACGGATAAACAACCGCATCAGCATGGTGACTTCTTCTTGCGGCCTGGTCCAATTTTCGGTGGAAAAGGCATACAGGGTGAGCACCGCAATGCCCGCCTGCCGGGCGGCCACGATGATTTCTTCCACCCGATTAACACCTTCCATATGTCCCTGGGGACGCGGCAAATTTTGCCGCTTAGCCCAACGGCCGTTGCCGTCCATGATGATGGCTACATGCCGGGGGAGTTTATCTGAGTCCATGTCCTTATGGTTACCGATTTGTCTGCTAGGCCGCAGACCAATCGGTATCAATTCGCCCGGCTGACTTGCGTTCGCTTAGACTAAATATTTACTTGCTAAACTCCTCAGGGTCCATGCCGCAAATATTCAGTCTAGGCAAGCTCCGCAAGTCAGGGGCTCATTTAAACAAAAAGGGGGATTGTCCATCCCCCCGTATACGCGCGCTGTCTTCCTTCGCAAACGCTTAACTTATTGCATTTATTGCCCCGCTCCCGATGCCGCTGGAGTTGACAAAACCTCGGCGGACGGCTGCAGTTGATCTTCCGGCAGCGGCGAGCCGGTATCAATCTTCTCCTGCACAGCGGACAGGAGTCTGGCTTCCAATTTCGCCTTTGTCCGTTCTAAGTCTTCGTATTGATTTTTCAGGTCTTCATTGACCCCTTTTTCGTGGTCCAAAATATCCTTGATTTTAGCGGCTTTTTCTTCTGCCGACTTAAGTTGCACTTGCAGGGTGGCCATTTTGGCGGCGCTCTTCTGGGAACTTTCCTCCGACACCATGCGCATGTACCGTTCTTCTTCCAAACTCTTGGTCATCTTATTTTGCTTTTCGAAAGAAAAAACAGCCAAGACACTAGCCCCAACGGCAAGTAAGATGCAGACAATCATCACAACGTCTTTATTCATATGCCAGCGGCGATCATTCCTGTTCCTGGGCCTTGACCTTTTCCGTTTTGGGCAAAATCACGATTTCCACGCGGCGGTTTTTCTGACGTCCGTCGCTGCTGTCGTTGGAAGCGACGGGCTTGTACTCGCCGTACCCGGTCGCGGAGAGCCGCGGTTCGTTGACGCCGCTCTCACTTAAATAGTGCAGCACGCTCAAGGCCCGGGCGGTGGAAAGCTCCCAATTGGTTTTCCAGCCGGAATGCTTGATCGGTTCATTGTCGGTGTGGCCTTCGATGCCCACGTTTAAGTCCGCCACTGTGGTATTAAGCACGATGCCGACCTTTTCCAATTTTGGCTGCGAATCCCTGCGGAGTTTAGCTTTGCCCGAATCAAACAACACTTCCGCGACAAAAGTGATGACCAGGCCTTTTTCCATCATTTCCACTTTCACCTGCTTGTCGTCGATTTCATCTTTGAGGCGGCGTTCCAATTCTTGTTTGGCGCGTTCAAGCTCACTTAAATCGTTCTTGAGTTTAGAAATTTTCTCAATGTCGGTGCGCCGGCCTTTTTGGAAAATGACGGTGCAGCCAGAAAGCCCCGCCACCAGAAAAAAGACCACCAAAAAATTAAATAGCTTGCCATAACGCATTACCGCCTCCTGTTTATTCTATGACGAAGTTGCCCCGAAGTGGGTTACATATTTGATAACGTGAGCCGCCTTAGATATAGGAACTCAAAATATCACAAGCACTTAAGGAAGTCAAGGGAAAGTGCCTCATGAGCGGACAATGATTTCATCCCGTTTCGAACCTACCGAAATATACTTGATGCGAACGTTCAAAAGCCCCTCCAGCCGCTCAAGATACCGCCTGGCGTTTTGGGGCAATTTAGCGTATCGGCGTATCCCGCGGGTGCTCTTCTGCCAGCCGGGATGCGCCTCATAAACCGGCTGGGCCTTCGCAAGGACTTCCAAATCGTGGGGATAATCTTTATAGGTCTTTCCTTTGTATTTATAGGCCGTGGCGATTTTGATTTCCTTCAAATCGTCTAGCACATCCAGTTTCATGATGGCAAGCTCGGATGCTCCGTTTATGGTGACAGCGTAACGCACCAGCACGCTGTCAAACCACCCGCAACGCCGCGGCCGCCCCGTGGTGGCGCCGAATTCATGCCCTTTGCTGCGGATCAAGTCATCCATCTTGGGCTCAAACTCCGTCGGGAAAGGCCCTTCGCCCACCCGGGTGGTGTAGGCCTTGACCGCGGCCACCACTTTGCCGATGCCCATCGGCGGCACGCCGGTGCCGGCGCAGACCCCGCCCATGGTGGAATTCGAGGACGTCACATAGGGGTAAGTGCCAAAATCGATGTCTAAAAAAGTGCCTTGCGCGCCTTCGAATAAAATTTTCTTTTTGCGTTTGATGGCGTCATTTAAGAACAAGGCGGTGTCGCAGATGTAGGGCCTTAACCGGCGGCCGTAGGCCAAGTACTCCTTATAAATGCTGCCAAAATCATAGTCCCTTAAGCCGTAGACTTTGACAAAAATATCATTCTTCTCATTTAAGTTGTCGGAAAGCTTGGCTTTCAGCACCTGGGGATTGAGCAAATCAATGATGCGGATGCCCATGCGGCCGACTTTGTCCGAATAGCAGGGACCGATGCCCCGGCCGGTGGTGCCGATTTTATTGGACCGCTTGCTCTCACGCAACTGGTCCATGACTTTATGGTAAGGCATGACCACATGGGCATTGGCGGAAATTTTTAACTGTTGATGGCCCATGGGCAGGCCGCGTTTCTTTAACTCATCGACTTCCTCCAGGAGGGCCTTAGGGTCAATGACCACGCCGTTGCCGATGACGCAGATTTTGGATGGCCGCAAAATCGCCGACGGGATGAGGTGAAAAATGTATTCCTTGTCCCCCACGATGACGGTGTGCCCGGCATTGTTGCCTCCCTGGTAGCGCACCGTAATGTCGACGGCCTCCGAAAGGATGTCGATCAACTTGCCTTTGCCTTCATCACCCCATTGGGCGCCGACCACTGCCAAGTTCATAAAGCTCCTAGAAATAGGGGGCTGGCCCCTATTTTAATAAGAAATCCAAAAGATGGAGATGGCGGCGCATAAAGAAATGGCCGCGGAAACCAGGTACCGCATGCGCTCCGCAATGATCGGGTTAGGAAAAGTCAGGACCACAATAAGCACCGGCAAAAACTCAAACACCGTGTAGGTCGCCAGGATCCCCCAAATAGCCCAGGAACGGCCGGGAAGGATGATTTGATTGCTCAGTGCCAGGATGTTCGGGTCCATGGGGCTGATGTCATTGCCCAGCGCGGCCAAAAAACCAGCGGCCACCATGGTCAGCACCGTCAACCAACCCGCTTTTTTCAAATTCCCCTGATCCAAGACTGGAGCGATTCTTCCTTTTCGTAACTGAAGCCATTGAACAAAGCACATCCCGGAACTAATCACAAACACTACGCCGGCGGCCCAAAATACCGCCCTGATGGCCAGGTGATACCGGGCATCGGAAATCAGCAAACCCAAAAGGCCAGTACTGAAAATAATGTTACACCCAATCACGGCCCCCACAAACACCAACAATGGTTTTCGCGGGTTGATCCCCCTTCGCCGCAGCCAGAAATACAAGAGAAGGACCACCGCCCCGGCGGACAGCACATTGGGGTTGGAGGTGTCGTTAAACCCCGCACTCACAGCCAGCCACCAGAATGATGAATCCATACCCGATCCTCTTTTACACCTTGATGGTTTTCACAAACAAGATATTCTTGGTTTTGCGCAATTGGCTGATGACCGATTCCGGTATTTCACTGTCCACATTGACGACACTGACCGCCACCCCCTGCTGGTTTTCGCGGCCCAGGGTGATGCCGGCAATGTTCACCTTGGCCTCGGCCAGAATGGTGCCGATGGCGCCGACGATGCCGGGCTTGTCATTATTGTTGATAAATAAAATATGTCCGGCGGGAACGGCCTCGATATAGACATTATTGATTTTGACGATGCGCGGCTGTTTGTTGCTGGTCAAGGTCCCCAGCAGCGCAAAGGTCTCTTTGTCGGTGGCAATGTCCAGGGCGATGGAGTTGACGTATTCCCCCTCGGCGCTGGAGACAATTTCCTGAATGGCAATGCCGCGGTCCTTCATCATGTTGAGGGCGTTGACACTGTTGACGGTCTCGCCCAGCACCGGGGATAAAATGCCCTTGGCCACGGCCATGGTGATGGCCGCCACATTTTGTTTGGTCACCGTGCCGCTGTAAATGATTTTGACCGAGGCAATGCGGCCTTGCACCAATTGTCCGGCAAATTTGCCCATGCGTTCACCCAAGTTTAAGTAGGGCTCCACGCCTTTGTAGGCCTCTTCCGACAGCGATGGAAAATTGGCGGCATTGCGGATGCCCCGGCCCAACAGCGCGTCCTTGACGGCCTGGGCGATTTCGATGGCCACATTGACCTGGGCTTCCGACGTGGCCGCGCCCAGATGCGGGGTGGTGACGCAATTGTCGAGCTTAAAGAGCTCTGATTTAAAGTCCGGCGGTTCCGCTTCATACACATCCAGGGCGGCGCCAGCAATGCGCTTGTCTTTGAGCGCCTGTACCAAGGCCTTTTCGTCGATAATGCCGCCGCGGGCGCAATTGATCAAGCGCACGGTTTTTTTCATCATGGCGATTTGCTCCGCCCCGATCATGTGGCTGGTCTCGTCGGTTTTGGGGATATGCACGGTGATGTAATCGGAGGTTTTATAAAGGGTCTTTAAATCCACCAGCTGGATGCCGTTTTTGGCAGCAATGTCGGCGGATAAGTACGGGTCGAAGCCAATGGTTTTGACCCCGAACCCCTGCACCATCTTGGCCACCGTCGATCCGATGCGGCCCAGGCCGATAATGCCTAAGACTTTACCATAGAGCTCAATGCCGGTGAATTTGGAACGTTCCCAATGGCCAGCTTTCAAGGAGGCCACCGCCTGCGGAATGTTACGGGACAACGCCAGGATCAGGCTGACCGTATGCTCGGCCGTCGCGGTGGTGTTCCCCGACGGGGTGTTCATGGCCACGATGCCTTTTTTGGTGGCGGCGGCCAAGTCCACATTGTCTAAGCCCACCCCGGCCCGGCCAATCACCTTAAGTTTTTGCGACGCGGCAATGATGTCGGCAGTGACCTGGGTGCCGGAACGCACAATCAGGGCATCGTAATCCTTGACGATCGCCTTTAATTCCGCCGGCGCGATCCCGAACTTGCAATCGACCTTAAATTCTTTTTCCGCCGCTAAAATGTCCAGGCCTTCTTTTTCCAATTTATCGCTGACTAAAATCTTGAACATAGGTTCCCTCGGTTATACTTTTGCCGCGGTGTTAAATGCTTTTTGCGCCGCTGTCAGGCTGGCGCCCCGTGCGAAGGTGTGCCCCATGTCCTGCAGTACTTTTTCCAAACATTCCAGGCCGACCAAAATGTCGGACTCCTCCACCGCACCCATGTGGGCGATGCGGATGATTTTCCCCTTCAACTGGTCCTGCCCGCCGGCGATGCTGATCCCGTGGGTATCGCGCATGGCCTTGGTCAATTGTTCTCCGTCGATGCCGGCCGGCACCTTGACTGCGGTCAAGGCAATGCTGGCGCAGGCGGGGTCTGGAAACAACTCCATGCCAATGGCTTTGCATCCGGCCCGGGTGCCTTCGGCCAAATGGGCAAAATGTTTGAAGGAATTCTGCAAGCCGCGGTGTTTGATCATGCGCAAACTTTCCACCATCGCGATGATGATGCCGATCGCCGGGGTAAAGGGCGTGTCGGTTTTATCCAAAGCTTTTTTGGCTTCGCGCAAATCAAAATACAGTCGCGGCGTGGGACAGGCATTGATCATGGCAATGGCTTTGGACGAGGCGCTGATAAACGCCACCCCCGGAGGCAACATGAGCCCTTTGTGCGAACCCGATACCACCATATCGACCGCCCACGCATCGGCCTGAAGGTCCTCGACCGCCAAGCCGGAGACAGCATCGACGACCAAAAGGGCTTTCGAATGTTTGATCACCTCGCCAATGGATTTGACATCGGTGACCACGCCCGTCGAGGTCTCCACCAACGTGATGTACACGGCCTTGGCCTCGGGATGGGCTGCCAGCAATTTTTTAATGTCGGCCGCTGTCGGGGCCTTCCCCCACGGGACTTTGTGCACGATGGTGTTGGCTTGGTAAGTCCGGCATAAATCCACCCAGCGTTCGCCGAATTTGCCGGAATCGACCGCAATGGCTGTATCACCCGGTGACAAAATATTGACCACCGCGGCTTCCATGCCGCCGGTACCGGACGATGCCAGGAGGTAGACGTCGTTTTTGGTCTGAATAATGTCTTTTAACCCCTGCACCACGGTTTTTAAGTTGTCTTGAAACTCCGGAGTGCGGTGATGGATGATGGGCTGCCCCAAAACCGCGCACAATTGCGGCGGGACTTTGGTGGGCCCCGGGGTCAGCAACAAATTACGCTTCATGTTCTCCCTTTCCTAAAAATTGGAGCTTCTCAATGTTTTTTGGCAGCCTCGCCAAAATGGGCAATGACTAAGTCCACTAAACCGTACTCTTTGGATTCTTCGGCGGACATAAAATAATCGCGGTCGGTGTCTTTGCGGATGCGCTCCAGCGGCTGTCCGGTGTGCTTGGACAGAATTTTATTTAACTCATCCCGCATGCGCAAAATTTCCTGGGCCTGGATAGAAATGTCCGACGCTGTGCCTTGGGTACCACCCCAGGGTTGGTGGATCATGATGCGGGCGTTTGGCAAAGCATAGCGTTTGCCTTTGGCGCCGGCGGTGAGCAGCACCGCGCCCATGCTGGCAGCCTGGCCGATGCAATAGGTGGCGATGTCGGGTTTGATGAATTGCATGGTGTCATAAATCGCCAGGCCGGCGGTGACCGAACCCCCCGGGGAATTGACATACAAGTTAATGTCTTTGCCCGCGTCTTCCGACTGCAAAAACAGCATTTGGGCAATGATTAAATTGGCCACATTGTCGTCGATGCCGGTGCCTAGGAAAATGATGCGTTCTTTCAGCAAACGGGAATAAATGTCATACGCCCGCTCGCCGTGGCCGGTTTTTTCAATGACCATGGGGACTAAAAGTTGAGATCGTTCCATAGATGTTCTCCAAATGTTATAAACTGGTTGCTGTTCTAACGAGCGGGATCCTGCCTGATGTCCCCTAAACCAACGAATGCCACTTTAAAAGGCAACTTCACACCTAACTGGGTCACGTCAGGTTTAAAAGCCGCAGGAGGAACCTCCTCATTAATCAAATTTTTTGTGTAGTTCACCTGGTATTCCCGTTTTTCGTAAAACGCGTGTAAAGATTTCAAGGCAGCTACTTTTTTCTTGGTTTCCGACCTGTTGGCCCTGCTGCTATTTTTGATCCATTGGTCCATTTCCTTGTCCGTTGCCCTTGGACGCGTAGCATCGGGTTTGGAAGAAATTTTTAAAATACTTCCAGTATCTTTAGAAATCCAATACTTTTGATGAGTATAAAGCGGTGTCACATATTCTAGATCACTGCGTAGCCAACTCTTACCGCTTAAAACATAGCAATCTTGTCCTTCAATGATTTGGCTGCCAAGTAATTGAGAACTCTCGATTTTAATCGATTCTAAACCAAAAAAGGACATCGGAGTTAAATAAAGAACAGCTGCGGCCCTTTTCAGAGCCTCTGCATTCGAGGCAAATTTTTGAACACCCTCTTGGGCTGAGAAAAAACCGTGTGGTCCTTCTCCGGAATTCCATACAGCCCACGAAGCCG
>JAKFXC010000031.1 GCA_021731625.1 Candidatus Omnitrophota bacterium | reverse complement strand
ATCATTTAAAACCGGATGGTTGAGTTTGGACAATACTAATGAATAATTCAAACACCCGGGGCCCTGCAACACCGTCCCCCCTCCGGAGCTGCGTCGCAGCAAAGGAACTTGGTCGGCTTGGGTTTTAAGCAGATGCACGTCTTCCTCCGCCTTCCCCAGCCGTCCCAGCACGATAAAATAGGAACTGGATTCCCAAAACCGCACGGTTTCAAAGTCGGCGCCGGCGGCGCTCCCGGCCTGAAGATTGGCCAGTTGGAACAGGATTTCGTCGTAAAAAATATTTTCCTGCGGGGTTGGGAAGGAAATGTCTTTAAGCTGCATCCGCGGCTTTGGCTCCCGGACCAGGGCTTAAAAAAAAGCTGGTGTGCACGTCCCGGGCGGCCTTGGTTTCATCCGGCCGGGCAATGGGGGTGGTTTTGGGAAATTCCTTGAAGGCCGAGGGATTCGTTTTGGACAACTGGTCCGCCTCAATCATTTTATCGATAAAGGTGTCCATGGTTTGCTTGGACTCCGATTCGGTGGGTTCGATCATGATGGCTTCCGGCACACTGATGGGAAAATACACCGTCGGCGGGTGAATGTTTTGGTCGATCAAAAATTTAGCGATGTCAATGGCATGCACCCCCCGGGCGGCCTGATTTGCGGCGGAGAACACGCTCTCGTGCATGCACAAACGGTCAAAACACAATTTATAATAGGGTTTTAGCCGGGCCATGATGTAATTGGCGTTTAAGACGGCATGGTTGGTGGTTTCGATCAACCCCTCCTTGCCGAGCATGAGGATATAGCCATACGCGCGCAACAGCAGCGCGAAGTTTCCGTAAAACGAAGCGATATAGCCGACGGAGTCGGGATAATCATAGTCCAAGGCAAAGCTGCCGTCGGTTTTTTTGACCACCCGCGAGATTGGTAAAAATTTCGCCAATTTTTCCGTTACCCCCACCGGTCCGGCGCCGGGTCCGCCTCCCCCATGCGGGGTGGTGAATGTTTTATGGGTGTTGATGTGCATGCAGTCAAACCCGATGTCGCCGGGGCGGCATTTGCCCAGACAGGCGTTTAAGTTGGCGCCGTCGTAATACATAATGCCGTCGACCGAATGGATAAGCTGGGCGATTTCAGAAATATTGGGCTCGAAAAGGCCGTAGGTGCTGGGCACGGTCATCATCAGGCCGGCGACTTCCGGCGAAACGGCGGCCTTGAGGGCTGTCAAATCCATGCCTCCGTCTTTGTTGGAGGGAATCGAAATGGTTTCGTAGCCGGCAATGGCGGCACTGGCAGGGTTAGTGCCGTGGGCAGAGTCCGGAATAATGACATATTTTTTTGTGCTGTTGCCTTTGGCCTTATGATACGCGGCCATGAGCATGATGCCGGTCAGTTCCCCGTGCGCGCCGGCCAAGGGCTGCAGGGTAAAATGCGCAAAACCGGTCATGGCGCACATCAACTGTTCCAATTCGTACAAAACCTGCAGCGCTCCCTGCGTCAATTGCTCGCCGCCGGGCAGCTGCGGCAAGAGCGGATGCAAATCCCTAAACCCGGCCAGGCCGGCTAAGGCCTCGGTGAATTTGGGGTTGTATTTCATGGTGCAGGAACCCAAGGGATAAAATTGGGTGTCGATGGAAAAATTGAGCTGCGACAGCCGGGTGTAGTGGCGCACCGCGTCGAGTTCGGCAACTTCGGGCAAAGGAGCTTCCTCCCGACGGGCATATTGGGGATCAACGGCGGCTTTCGCCGGCACATCCGATTGCGGATACCGAAACCCCCGGCGCCCCTTTACACTTTTTTCGTAAATAAGGTCCATAATAATTGGTAATAATTGGGGCCAGCCCCCTATTTCTCCCTATTTCTAAAATCGGGGGCTGGCCCCAATTTCCTCTGCCAATGCTTTGGCAAACGCGTCGATTTCGGACTTGCTGCGTTTCTCCGTCACGGCCACCAGCAAATATTTTTCCATCCCTTTATAGTAACGCCCCAGCGGAAAGCCGGCGGCAAAACCTTTTTTGATCATGGCGCCAACCACCTTGGAAGCATCGCCCGGCAAGCACACCGTAAATTCATTGAAGGTAGGCGAGGAACGTTTGACCTCCACCCCTGGGATTTTTGCCAGCGCCTGCTTGGCATATTCGGCCTTGTCCAAATTAAGCTGCGCCATTTCCCGCAAGCCCCCCCTGCCGACGACAGCCATAAACACCGCCGCCTGCAAGGCGCACAACGACACATTCGTGCAAATGTTCGAGGTGGCTTTTTCCCGGCGGATATGCTGTTCACGGGCCTGAAGCGTATTGACAAAACACCGGCGGCCCCTGCTGTCTAACGTCTCCCCAACGATGCGGCCAGGCATTTTGCGCACAAATTTTTTCCGCGCGGTCATGAACCCTAAATAGGGTCCCCCGAAATTCAGCGGCAGCCCCAAAGACTGCCCTTCCCCGGTCACAATGTCAGCCCCCATGTCCGCCGGCGTCTTGAGCAAACCCAGAGAAATGGGATACGCGCTCACAATCGCTAAAGCTCCGGCGCTGTGGGCCTTGCCAATGATGTCGGTGAAATCATCGACGGCTCCAAAAAAATTGGGGTTTTGTAAAATGACTGCCGCGGTCCTCTGGTCCAGTAAGTTAAAAATTTCCTCACGGCTGCTCTGTCCGTGCACCACCGGGGTCTCTTCAAATTGATAATGCAGATGATGGGTGTAGGTCTTTAAAATCTTGCGGTAGATGGGGCTGACCCCGCCGTCCATAATGATCTTGTCCCGCCCGGTAATACGGATGGCCATCATCATAGCTTCATAAAGGGCAGAACCCCCGTCGTAGAGCGAGGCATTGGCCACTTCCATCCCGGTCAGGGCGCACATGCCGCTTTGAAATTCAAACAGCGACTGCAATGTCCCCTGCGCACACTCGGGTTGATACGGCGTATACGCGGTGTAAAACTCCCCCCGGGAAGTCAACGACGGCACCACCGTGGGGATGTAATGGTCGTAATAGCCCCCGCCGATAAACGGCACCAGGCCCACATTATTTTTGAGCGACAGCCCGGTGACCTTGCGCATGACTTCATATTCCGAAACTCCGGCAGGCAAATCAAAAGCTTTGGGGCGGTGGCGTGGCTGGATGTCCGCAAAAAGCGCCTCCACGCTGGCCGCGCCGATGGTCTTGAGCATTTCCGCGGTCTCTTGCGGGGAGTTGATGATGTAGGGATTCATTCCGTTTCAAGCGATTCCAGGTAACTGCGGTATTCTTCGGAAGTCATTAGATTGGAGGTTTCATCCATGTCCCGCAACTCGATCTTGGCCATCCATCCTTTGCCGTAACAATCCTTATTGATCAAGGCCGGCGTCTCCTCCAGGTTGCGATTGATCTCGACGATGCGGCCGCTCATGGGGGAAAAAATGTCGCTGGCCGCCTTGACGGACTCGACGGAGACGCATTGTTCAAACTGGTCGACCTCGGTGTCTTCGGAAGGGAGTTCGACATAGGTGACATCCCCCAAAGCGGTCTGCGCATAGTCGGTGATGCCCATGGTGCCGGTATTCTCCTCGATATGCACCCACTCGTGTTCTTTGGTGTATAAAAAAAGATCGACGATTTCAACATTGGGCATAATGCGTTCCTTAACAAATGGGTGCTATTTTTTTAGAGAGCCGCTTCTATAGAAAGGCCTGGGGACGATTTTCCCCGGGCAAACGGTTTTATCATCGCCAAAAACAATTTTCTTTTCAAGGAGATTTTGATTTTTTTCTAGAAAACCAATGCCGATGCCGGCCTGCGCCCCCGGTGAAAAGCTGCCGCTGGTGATTTCTCCGATGGGACGCTGGCCTTCATCATAAATTTTATGGTGCTGGCGCGGCGAACGCCGGGTGTCGCTTAAAATGTAGCCGATCGTGCGGGCGACCCCCCGGGCCTTGTGCGCGGCCACCGCGTCCTTGCCGATGAAATTTTTGTTCCAATCGATGAACTTGTCCAGACCAGCTTCTAGCGGCGAAATGTTCTCCTCGAGCTCATGGCCGTACAAGGAGAAACACATTTCAATGCGCAGCACATCGCGCACTCCCAATCCCGTCGGTTTCACCCGGGCATCTTTGAGCAAGGACCGCCACACTAATACCGCGTGCGTCCAAGGGCAATACAGTTCATACCCCAATTCACCGGTGTATCCGGTGCGGCTGATCAAGCAGGTCTGATCCCAAAGCAAAAATTCATCAAACCCATAATATTCCAATTTTTTGAGGTCCGGCACCAGCGCTGACAAAACTTCCCGCGAGAGCGGCCCCTGCACATCGATTTTGGCGGTTTGAAATGAGATGTCGCTAAATTGCGCCGAGGAGCTCAAATTGGCCCGGAAATGACCGGCATTTTTGCTGATATTGGAGGCATTGACCACGATCATCCATTCTTCCGGCGCTTTACGGTAAACGATCAAATCATCGATCACTCCGCCTTGGGGATTGAGCATGGCTCCGTACCGACAGGTTTTCAAACGCATGTCCGCAATCGACTGGGTCACAATGCGGTCCAAGCCCGATTTGACCGCATCTCCCTTGACCAAAAACTCGCCCATATGCGAACAATCAAAAATGGAACAGGTTTTGCGGTTATATTCCCATTCGGTGAGGATGCCTTCATATTGCAGCGGCATGTTCCAGCCGCCAAAGCCAACCATTTTGGCGCCCAAGGCCAGATGCTCGTCGAGTAAAGGTGTATTATGCAGAGTAGTTTCCGTAGACATGACGGATGATGGTAACGAATGCAGGAATTTAAATCAAGCTTTTTCTAGGGGGTTTCTAAGAACCGGGTGAGGTCCGCCATCGGGGCAATCTGTAGCACCTTGGGTTGAAAGCCCACAACGTTTTGCAGCTGGCGCAGCATGGCGGGGTCGATCTTCATTTGAATTTGGCCCTGGGAGTTGCGGGTCACAACAAACAGGCGGTCGCTTTTAAAGTCGATACCTCCTTCTCTGCGCTCTGGCTTTAGAATAGCCTCATTTTGCGTCATTGCGCCGTCGGCAATAGGCGTGTTGATGGTAAAACGCGCGCCTTTAACGACTTTTTGACCAACCGTTTTAGTATAATTCACAACGTTAAGGTCGCCCCCTAAAAGCTGGACGGCTTTTAAAGCTTCGGTGGTCCCCAAACCAGTGCCACCGGTCGATTCCTTGGTCGTCCTATCCAAATCGAACATGACTGCTTTGCCTGTGGCTTCACTCGGAACCATTAAATGTTCAGGAATACCTCCTAAATTATCGGTCACGGTGATGTATAGCTGTCCGTCCTTGCGGGCAAAATTAACCTCCACTTTAAATTGCGACAATTTCTCCATTCTAGTGTTGGCCGCTGGAAGACGTTTACCCCCCAGCTTGTCGTTGGCTATTCGATTCCGGATGTTCTTAATTTGTTGTTCCACCATTTGCACGGGGTTATTGATGATATTGTACAAGGCGCTGGCCAAGGTATACAAATTACCCTCGATTTCGACGCCTTCAAGGTCAGGAGATTCAGCACTAAACAGGACATTGGAGGGATAGGACGCAAACATCTCCTCCATGTAAACTTTAAAATCGTTTAATTCGAAAGTTCTCTTGGACTTTTCCTGCTCAATAAACTCCACCCTACTCTCCATTTGCAATAACGCGTCTTCAAAAAACTTCAAAGACGCTCTAAGTACTCTTGCGCCTAAAGTCTCATTTGTTTGCTTTAATAGAGCTTGAATTTCACGGTGTCCTTCCGTAGCCGCCACTATACCTTGCTGCATGACTTTGAACTCTTCCAGAGTTTTTTTCATTTCCCAATAAAGCTTCATTTGAAAATTTCTGTCTTTAAGGTGATGATCAGAGTTTCTGGCTGGTTGTAGCCAAAGAAGAAAAATCTTTTCTTGTTCGATCGCTTTAGCCGATAATGGAGTGAGTTGTTCCAAAATTTGCCGGTCGTTCAGCCCAATCAAACCGAACATCTCCATCAACACTTCAGCAAAGTACCGATCTCCCAATAGAAAAGTTCTTGCCCCGTGTTTTAAACTTCGGGTCCCCATGGCTAAACTGTCATCCGTGATCATGGCCTGATTCTGGGCGGGAACGACCTCCACAGTTGCCGATAAAAGGCTTTTGGAATTGCCGCTCGGCCGGGTCGTCTGCACCGCCATGGCCTGGTCCATCCCTTTAAACCCAAATCCTCCGGAAAAATATTTTCTGGGGATTGTTTGTTTGGTTTGCGGGTCTACTTCGTCTTTAATGTAATTAAAAACGCCCTTTTTAAAGGCCACAAGATAGTTTTGGTAGATGGCTTCGGGGTTACCGAGCGTTTGTCCCTCGCCTTGGAGGTATTCGGTTCCGCTGATTTTATTCTTGTCGGCATAGACCTGCGATAAAACGCTGTCTTTGATTTTCTTTTTGTACCAGGTAGCGAGGATCAAGGAATTGTAAACCTGGCGCAATCGGGCAAAATTCCGGCCTTGGTTGACTTCGCGTTCGAGGGCCGGAAGGACGATCTCACGCACGATTTGGCCGTTGGTTCCCGATGGCTGTCCTTGTTTTCGAGAAATGCTCTTCCCCGATGCCAAATAATCTTCTTCCAACATCACTTTCAATTTACTTTCCACCACATACGCTGTCCCTGCTTTTGAGTTCTCATACACAATGGCCTTGTCAGGTAGAATCCAGACTTTATTGAAGGTATTGACCGGAATACTGGTGGTACCAAATTTTTGGCCGGCCTCGGCGTAGACCCGCTGCCAAAATTGCTGGCCGGTCGCTTCTTCGGGATAAATCAAACTGGCGGTGATTTGTTTCAAGAGATAATCCTGGGCCAGCAGGTCGCGGCCCATTTCGGTTTGACCAAAACTCTCCGGCACGATGCGGTCTTTTTCGTAAGGGCTTAAATTGACCCACAGGTCTTCCTCGGGAACAGTCAAAGAAGCGAGGAAATATTTGACCAGCCGTGTGGACTCAACCTGCAGCGACGCCAAATAATTCGTCCCCACAGTGGCTTCGCCTTGATCCATGATGAAATCAAAACGAAACGGGTTGTCCGGATGGACTTTCAGGCCTTGTAAAACCAGAGGTTGATAAGATGGGCTTAACGAAACCCGCATCCCGGGAAGGGACAATTCCGACGCAATGGCGGGGGTGGTTATTGCACATTGGGATAGAAAAACCACGCTTAAAGCGCAAATAAAGCTCTTCATATTAGGGTAAGGATAGCATATATTTATATCTAAAACAAATATGCACTGGGAACGTGTCGTTTTTGAACTAAAAGTGGACACCTCAAGAGGGGCCTAAATAAGCCATATTAAAAATAAACGGGAGATTCCAAAGACAATTGTCACAGCGTAGACCTGGGCTGCTTGCGTATCCGTCTGCCGGAGGTTGAATCAAGACGTCCCGTCGGCATCCGTGTCTATGCACTTGACCAAGGGTTCCATGAACTGCGCTTTTAGTATAACGCCAAGCTAATCCAGGTCAAGCGCCTCAAAATTCTAGGCTCTTTGCCTGTCCGCTTTTGAGTCGACAAGTGCCCACTTTTCAGAAGCTGATAACAATCTAACGCCATCTCGCCACCGAATGCACCGATCTATTCTTCCACCCGGCCTAGCGCATCGGCGTAAATGCGGTAAAAGTCCGTGTCGCTGGGTTTGCCCTCGCGGTAAATGACGACGGAGAATAAACCCTTTTGAATTTCCAGAGGCGGATCAAATTTAAATACAACGTCCCCGCCGGCCGGAGAGGAGCTGAGGGTGTTGCCGGAAACCGGCTGAGAGATAAAATTCTTGGCATAGGGCACCCACATCGGCTGCTCTTCATCCACCCTATAGACAAAGGCCGTCAGCTGGTCCCAGGGCTCACCCATCTTAAACATCCGCACCACAACACCTTTAAGCGTGGTGGGCTGCCCCACCGCCCCCTGGTAACCTGTGTACATTAACTGCCGCATGGACGTGCCGATGTTCTGCACATGGTTGCGGAACAGGAAGAGGTCTTCTTCGGTCGGCAAAAATTTTTGCCGGTCCTGCTGGATTTTCGCTGCGTCCAGGATCCAGGCCCGGCTCAAATCTCCCCTTTGCCCTTGGCCCAAAACCAAGGTCCGAAACGCAAAAATTTCTTCCTCCTGGCTCCAGAATATGCTGGAACCAAAGGTCGGGAAAGACGCCACCGCATAATCCCGCAATTTTCCCTGCCGCACCATTTGATTGAGCACCAAATCCTCGTCGAAATCATTATAATTCCCGTTAGACGCGCGGTAGATGGAATCGGTGCTCACCGGCGGCAGCAGGATATGTCCGGCCGGAGCCTGCACTAAGCTGTCTACCGGGTAAAGCTTAATTTTACTCAAAGTACGGGGATTCAAATGGTCGATGATGTTAGGCCGCAGCGGATGGCTACGAAACGTAAAAATATCCTGCAGGCCGTGCTGCTCAATATAGCGCGAGATGAGCGTCGTGGCCATGCGGCAAGGATAAATGTCCGCCGCAAAGACATACCCGTTATACACAACGTGCACCGCGAGCAATATCGCCACCGTGAACTTCCATCGCCATTTAATCGACGAGGCGACATAGCCGATGAGCATGAGCATGCCAAACAGGGCTGGAAAATAATTGGCCCCATATTGCGCCACACCTTTGATTTCCGCCAGCAGCACCGGACTCAAAGACAATAAAACCAGCAAGACTTTATTCTTCTTAAGGAAGTAAGCTGCGCTCGCGATATACAAAGGAACAATGACCGGCATCATAAGCCAAAAATATTTGCAAATCCATACCCATCCTCCCCGCGCATCTTTAAGAAAAAAACTCGGCAACCACTGCACCAGCACCTTTTGATTGTAAAAGAAATGGTTATGTTGGCCGCTGATCTGCACATATTTCCAGTAACTCGAAAGATTGGCCATGATGTTGGGGTAGTTTGCGTAAATTAAGACCATGCTAAAACCGGCTGCCGCTAAAGACGCTTTCTTTAGAAATTTTCCATCGGCATATACCAACGCAGCCAGGACAAATGGCACATACAGCATTGAGACTGTCGAGGAAAAAATAGAGACACCCATGGCCACTCCCGCCAGAGCACAATAAATCGTTCCCCGGCAGTTTAAAATAAGAAATAAAGCCAATAAGAAAAACAAGAGCCCTTGGGTTTGATGTTTGGTGAATAAGATATAGAGGTATGGCCAGAATGAGGTGGCGAACAAAACCCACACCAGGGCAGCGGTCCGTTCGCCCCAGAGCCTGCGGCCGACGACAAAAATCAACAGCGAAGAAAAAAAGATGCACACAATGCCCAAAACCAGCAAGGGGCGTAAAGTTTCCGTATCGCCCATCAGGCGCTGGAATATGGCAATGGCCAGCACGTGCATTTCCTTGCCGTGCAGCCATTTGATGCGGTCCTCATCGAGCGATTGGTGGATCTGCGAAAGGTATTTAAGTTGCGGCAATTCCTTGGCGGCAGGCATGTAATAGGCTTCGGCATCCGTGGGCCAAATGTTCATGTCCCAGCAGGCAATGCCTAGGCCCCAGGCGATCATCAAAGAAAAAAAACCAACAGTGAGGAAGGTTTTTTCTTTAAGGAACAGTGGAATCATGATAGATTAACTGGTTCTTTCAGAGGCGCTGTCCCCTTCGGGGACGTCGCCGTCGTACACCTTATGTGCCAGTCGCTCTCCCCTTCGGGGAGTCGCGCCGCATGTGCCTGCCCCCTTCGGGGGCTGGCGCAAATCTTCTCTAGATGTATTTGATGATGATAAAAATAGAATATTTTGAATAGTGCACCAGTCGCTCTCCCCTTCGGGGAGTCGCGCCGCATGTGCCTGCCCCCTTCGGGGGCTGGCGCAAATCTTCTCTAGATGTATTTGATGATGATAAAAATAGAATATTTTGAATAGTGCACCAGTCGCTCTCCCCTTCGGGGAGTCGCGCTGCATGTGCCTGCCCCCTTCGGGGGCTGGCGCAAATCTTCTCTAGATGTATTTGCACTAAGAAAAATTTTTGAATAGTAAATTGTGGTGGATTTGCGCCTGTAGCTCAATTGGATAGAGCACTTGTCTTCGGAACAAGGGGTTGGGGGTTCGAGTCCCTCCAGGCGCGTGTATTCGCTTATTCCCCGCACAGTTGGCTACTGGTTCACGTCTTTGCGAAACTCGTAAGTGACGAAAAAACTGCCCTGGCTGACCCGCTCCACTTCCCTTTCCATCTCCGGCGAGCCGGACGAATCGATCATGATCACCATGCCGCGGGCTTTGGAAAGCGCCCCTGGCTCCATATACCGCAGCGCTGCCAAGAAATACCCTTCGCCGATCTTGGGGATGATAAACTCCCAGCGCCCGACGGTATAACTGGTGCTTTTTAAGTCGCCGATTAACAGCCGCATGTCCCGGCTGGGGCCAATGCCTGATTCAAAAAAATTATTGGTGACAGTGGCAACGTTGCCCTTATAAGCGGTGTACCAGGCCAAGGCCCCGTATTCCTTCTTATAAAAATGGGCGATTTCAGGGCGCACATTCTCCCCCACCACCACCAGGCGCCGCGAATCCGAAAAACCCAAAGTCCCCCGGATTTCAGCGGGCTGCACGCACCCGCTCATCATGCACAAAGCCCCCAACGCCAAAACACGCACGAACATAAAAAATCCTTTGCTTTACGAACAGTCAAAGATAGAATACACCCAAAGGAGAAAATATGCGCTTTTCAGAAGTCATGAATAAAGTGCGGCAATGGGACAACCGCATCAACCAAATGTTTATCCGGCATTTTTACATGCTGTTCTTTGAAGTCATCCTCGTCGGGATCTGCGTGGGGGTGTTTATCAATGCCCTTAAAATCATCAATTTAAACACCGACTTGGAGAAGCTGCAGATAGCCTCCTTCACCGACCGCGTGCTCATGGCCCAATCGGTCAACACCCTGCTCATCGTTATTCTACTGCTGTTTAACTCTTTTTGGGTGCTTTATATTTTCAGCAGCCTGCTGCGCCTGCGGACCCTGCTGCGCAACATCGATTTTAATTTAAGCCGGCGCCGCGGAGACCATCGCAGCAAAGAGCATTGAGCTTCCTTAAAAATATTCCTGACACAATTCCCTCACCCGCTCAATCAGCTTGTGTTTGACTTCCCCAGGGGTTTTAAAATCAACCGTTTGCTGCAGATTATTCATATATCCTAATTGAGCCAGGCCAATGGCGGAGGAAAACAAGGCCGCATTATTGAGACCTTTGGTGGTGCCCATCCGCACCGGCATTCTTAAGCGGGCTTCGATACGTTCCATGAGTCCCGGCAACAAGGCGCCGCCGCCGACGACCACCACGCCGCCGTTTAAATCATGAAACAACGGCGAACTATGGATCACCGTTTCCAAATGAGTCAACAAGTTCTCCACTTCCCAATTGACCGCTTCACACACCGCCTCCCGCCGGACCGGCAAGTAGCCTTTGTCGCGTTTGACCAGGATGTCACCGCCGGCTGCGGGCACGGCCACAGACGCCACCGCATGCGTGCGCTTGATGTCCTCTGCCAGGTCCGCCGCCAGATTCAGGCGCTCTGCCAAGCTTTGCGTCAAGTATTGCCCCCCCCATGGGACGGATTGCACATCGCCTAAGATATTATTCTTGAAAAAAAGCACCGTGGTGAGGTTGGAGCCGATGTCGACCAACACACAGCCCTGGCGCTTCAGCGCCTCTTCCAGCCCCACGACGGAAGCGGCCCAGGCGCTTAAGGAGACCCGACCCACTTCATAGCCGGCTTGGTGCACGGCTTTGACCATATTGCGCAGCCGATTGGCATTGACTAAAAAAAGCAGCAAGTGGGATTCCAACTTGCGCCCGAAGAGTCCGATCGGGTTCGTGGCCACATTGGCATCATCCACTTTATAAAACTGAGGCACGTCGTGCAGGACTTCTTCTTCCAGTCCGGTGCCCAGCAACCTAGCCTGGTGATTGACCTTGCGGACATCGGAGCGGCTGATCACCTTGGTCCCGGTGTCGACTAAAGGCAGCACCGCCGAAGAACGGCGCACTTGCAGACATTCCCCGTCGATGCCCAAATGCACGCTGGTGACATTCACGGCGCATTTTTGGCTGACTCCTTTAACCACCAGTTGGATGCAGTCCGCCAGTTCGGTCAAATCGTTGACGGAAGCATCTTTGAACCCCTTGGCAGGGACTTCAAAGACACCCAGCAGGTCCAGGTTGTGCTCATCCCGCACATGCACCAGCGCGGCCTTCACACTCGAGGCGCCGATATCAACCCCGCAAAAAAATTTGGGCCGCTTCAATCGGTTGAGCATACGTCCCCTCTAGGAGTTGGATTGATCTGGCACTTCACCCATCACCGGTTCATTAAAGCGCAAATCAATGTATTTGACCTGATTGAAATCAATTTTTTTCTGGGCCAAGAGCGTCTCCAGGATGGCCAGCTTGGCCAGATAATTTTCCTGGTCCAGGATCACATGAAACCCACCAAAGGCCGCATCGATGCGGGACGGGTTGGACATGTCCATTTCCGTCATTTTTAAACGCGCCAAATGGGGACGCGACAGGAACCCCTTGAGGATCCCAATGGCTGGTCCCACAAACTTGGCATTCAGCGGCGCCCCAAGGATCACCCGGGACCCCATGCCATTGCCTTTGACCAAGGGCAATTCCACCGGCGGAGACGCATAATACAAAGCCACGCCTTCATTGTCAACAAGCAGCAACTTGCCGCGTTGGAAAACTTGAAAAAAAGGGTGGCGTTGTTTGGCCAAGACCTTGATCCGGTCCGGCAATTGCCGGATCACCCGCAATTGCGCGATTTGGGGATATTGAGACTTGATCCGCTTCTGCACTTTGAGCAGATCCACCGTAAAAATATTGCGGCCTTTGAGTCGACGCAATTCCGGCAGGTCAATAAACTGGATGGAGGTGTCAATCATCACATCCCGCACCGTAAACAAGGGTGACTCTTTCAAGAATTCCACCGACTTGGTATAGGCTACAAAGAGGATGAACCCGATGCATAAAAAAACGATCACCCGGATGATTTGGATGGCTGGGATACTAACGTTGGACTTTTTTGCCATTGGCCAATTCTAATAATTTTTCACACACGGCGACAAAACTATACCCGGCGGCTTTCGCCGCCTTCGGAAACAAACTAAATTCGGTAAAACCAGGGATGGTGTTGACTTCCAGGATGTACGGACAGTTGTTTTCGTCCAGGCGCAAATCCACGCGCGAGAACCCCTCGCAATCCAAAGCGTGATGGGCCGCCAGCGATGCCTTCTGTATTTTTTTGGTCAATTCCGGCGTCAACACGGCCGGGACTTCGTATTCGGACATGCCTTTCTGATATTTGGAAGTGAAATCAAAAAACGGCGACCGGGTTTTGACTTCCACCAGCGGCAGGGGTTCCTGATCGAAAATGCCGGCGGTCAATTCCCGGCCCTTGATATATTTTTCAATGATGACGTAAGGACCAAAGGACAACGCGTCCCGCAGCGCGGCCTCCCATTGCGATGGATGCCGGACGAGGGAGATACCCAAACTCGAACCTTCGCACGCCGCCTTGACCACAAAGGGGAGTTTCTTAAGCAACGCGAACACTTCCTTAAAATCTTTTTCCTTTCCGTCGGTGATGCAGGTGTGGGCCGGCACCGGCAGCCCTTGGGCCTTTAGGATCTTCTGGGTGTGGGTTTTGTTAAAGGCCTTCTGGCTGGCGTGGATGCCGGAGCCGGTGTAAGGGATGTCCATTTCTTCCATGATGGTTTGCACCACCCCGTCCTCACCCAAACGGCCATGCAGGGCGATAAATGCAATGTCGATGGCGGCCTGCCCGATCTGCTCAAGAATTTTTTCTTTGTCTCGGGCAATGATGTCGATGGCGACCGGGGCATAACCAGCATCGGTCAAGGCCGCGCAAACCCCCTGTCCAGACTTCAAGGAGATCTGACGCTCCGACGAATACCCTCCCATTAAAACCCCGATGCGGCCGAACCGCGACGCGCTCTTCATACCCCTACTTTTTTTCCCTGCAGTAGGTTGACAAACTCGTCAGACAAATGGGAAATATCACCGGCCCCCAAAAACAACACCAGGTCCCCGGGTCGGGCGGCCTCCCGCAGGCAATCACAAATGCCTTCCTTTTTGACATAGGTGACCCGGGATGACAATTTTTTGCGCACCTCGTCCAGCAGACTCTTGGTCGGCACCCCTTCGCTTTCCTTTTCGCTGGCGGCGTAAATGTCCGTCAAAATGACTTCATCGGAGAGTTGCAAACTCTCGGCGAATTCCTTCAGCAAGAATTTAGTGCGCGAATAGCGGTGCGGCTGGAACACGGTCAGTAAACGGGAAGGTTTGAACAATCGCGCCGCATTTAAGGTGGCGGTGATTTCCGTAGGATGATGCCCGTAATCATCGATCACCATCACGCCGTCGACATTTCCCTTAAGTTGAAACCGGCGTTTGACCCCGGCAAACTCTTTGAGGGTCTTTTTAAGAACGGCGACCGGCAGCTGCAATTGCAGCCCGAGGGCAATGCAGGCCAAGGCATTGAGCACATTGTGTTTCCCAGGCACGCTCAATTCAAAGTCCCCCACCTTGGCGGTGGGTGTGTGGCAGGCAAAACGCGAATGGAACCCATCACTTTCGATATGGTCGGCATAAACGTCAAAGGCGGGGTCAAACCCATAGCGCAAGGCCGGGGCCGGGGTATTGGCCAAGAGCGGTCCTAAACGCTCATCTTCCCCGCAGGCAATGACTTTGCCACCGGGGGCCGTGCATTGGATAAATTTAGCATACGCATGGATGATACCGTCCCAATTCTTATAAAAATCCACATGTTCATAATCGATATTGGTGATGATCGAATAGTGCGGTTTAAAATATAAAAAGGTGCCGTCGCTTTCATCCACTTCCGCCACAAAATATTGGCCTCCGCCTAAACGGGCATTGTACGCGGCGCCGTTGATGATCCCGCCGACGGCCGTGGTGGGCTTGAGCCCCGCGTTGATCAGGAGCGATGACACCATCGAGGTGGTGGTGGTTTTGCCGTGCGCCCCGGCCACCGTGATGCCGATTTGGGCATTGACCAGCTGGGCCAAGACCTGGGCCCTTTTAAGCACCGGAATGTTGCGGCTCTCCGCCTCGATCAACTCCGGGTTATGCACCCGCACCGCCGAAGAATAAACCACATAGTCAGCCTTCTGAACATTGCTGGCGTGGTGGCCTATGGTAATGCGCGCCCCCTGTTTGCGCAGGCCGGCAACCAGTTCACTGTCTTTTAAATCGGAACCGCTCACGGTGTAGCCTTTGGCGAGTAACAGCGACGCCAGCGTGCCCATGCCGATGCCGCCGATGCCGATCAAATGGTATGCACTCATTGGTCCTCCAAAAACCGCACCCAAGCTTTATTCAAATCCTTCGCATTGCTGAGGCGGATATAGATTTTGGCGAGCGCGTCTTCGAAACGCGTTCTGTTTTTGAGCTCATTGCAGAACCGGTAAAAATTGGACTCCCCCAGCTGGGTGACCATAAAATTCACGGCGCTGGCAGCCTCGGCATAAAACAGTCGCACCGACTCTGGTTTGCTATTCTTATATAATCGCATATCCATCAATTGAGTTAAAGGAATAAATTCACCATTTTCGAGGGCCTTTTTGACTACTTGATGCGCCCCCCATTGCTTGGCCTTTTCCTGGTACATGGCTACCCCCTCGTCGAACCATAAGGGGACGTACACGGTCGGCCCCAGATATTCGTGCAAAACGATATGGCCCAGTTCATGGGGCAAAATCGTGTCAAAAAACCCGCTCGCCGACGGGTAGGTGCTGATGGCTTTAAATGCCAGCAAGGCGGCCCCGTGAGACCATTGAGCTTGCCCGCCATTCTTGACGTAATCCTCTTGATCCCGATAAATAAAAATGGAAGCCCGTTTGTCCCAACCCCAGCGCTGGTAACGGGTGATGCCTATGTTGTCCGAAACCCTTTTTAAATCGTCTTCCGCCTGGTCAACCACCGTCTGCACAAAATCCTCCGGGACTTGCGGGGAGCGGTAGTAAACGATAAAATTGCTGCTGCCCCGCTGTTCCCAGTCCTTGGCATGCAGGAGCGGCGCCTCAAAAAACGAAACCATGAGCAACATCAGGCGCAGGATCATAGTTGTTCCACCGCTTCCGCTAAAAGCACAGCGGCATTTCTCAAGAAAATTTCCTGGGTCTTGGCCTCCGGACGGAGACGGGAAAACTCCCCCTGCAGGCAGCGCTCGATGCCTTTGAGGATCAGCTCCACACTCAGATTTCTTTGTTCCAGCAGCAAACCCCCGCCGGCATTGACCAAGACCTTGGCATTATGGTATTGATGATTGCCCGCATACGGGTAAGGGACCAGCAGCGCCGGAATGGCAAAAATCCCCAGTTCGGTGACCGTGGCGGCACCGGCGCGGCAGACCACCACGTCGGCAATGGCATACAATTCTTGAATGGGATCAATAAAAGCCGACACCGCCACCGGCAAATTCGCCTGCCGGTATTTCTGGGCATAGGCCTCAAATTCTTTGGGGCCGGTCATGTGCACCGCCTGGATCCCGCGCTGCGACAGACGCTGCATGGCCTCAAAAAAAACTTCGTTCAGCCGCTGGCTGCCCTGGCTCCCGCCCAGGAGGGCAATGGTTTTGTATTCCGGCCGCAGTCCGAAACTGCCGAAGATTTGGGCCCGGGGGCGTAGCGACGGATCGCTATGGCAAGGGCAGCCGGTCCACACGGTTTTCGGTGGCTTGATAAACTGTTCGCTGTCCTTAAAGGTGATGGCGATTTTTTTGACAAACACCGACAACAACCGATTGGCCCTGCCAGGCCGAACATTTTGCTCATGGATCATGCAGACGCGGCCAAGATCAATTCCGGCCAGCACCACCGGGAAAGCCCCGAACCCGCCGAAACCAACGATCCTATCTGGAGCCTCACGGCGTACCACATCCAAAGATTTCATGAAGGCCGCATACATGGCCCTGCTGAAACGCCACACGCTTGAGAACGACACCTCTTGCAAGCCCATACCGTCGATGTTGATGCAGGAAAACCCGGCGGCTTCGATCTGGGCCTTGGCTGTCGTCAAGGCGCCGGCAAACACAACCTCATGCCCGCGTTTTTTGAGTTGCACCCCGGTTTGCAGGGCCGGGTAAATGTGCCCCCCACTGCCGCCGGTCGCCAAGATGATTTTCATTTATAATCCTGCGTTTTAGAAATGTTTAGCAATATGCCGATCGACAACAAATGAAAGACGAGGGCCGAGCCGCCGTAACTAATAAACGGCAGCGGCAACCCTTTGGTGGGAAACGCACCGATAGAGACCCCCACGTTGACCATGGCCTGCAGCCCCAGCATCATGATGATGCCGATGGCAAGAAAATATCCGAAGGCGTCGTGGGTCTGGCGGATGATGCGGGTGCCCAGCCAGATAAATACCACAAAGAGCACAATAACGGCCAGGGTCCCCACAATGCCCAGCTCTTCGCCGATGATGGAGAGGATAAAGTCCGTGTGCGCCGCGGGCAGATAAAATAGTTTTTGCTGGCTGTGCCCCAAACCTACCCCGAAAACACCGCCGGAGCCTAAAGCAATTTGCGATTGGGTCAATTGGAAGCCAATCCCCTGGCTGTCCCGCCAAGGGTCCAGGAACGCAATGATGCGGGCCTGGCGGTAGGGCTCCTGAATGATCAAGACAGCGACCGCGGCCGCACCGGCCAAACCGATTAAGGCCATGTGCTTGAGTTGTGCTCCGCCGATCACAAGCAGGACCAGCACCACCACGGCAATCTCGATAGTGGTGCCCAAGTCCGGCTGTTTGACGGTGAGCAGGCAGACCGCCCCCGTCATCAGGATGGGCGGCATAAACCCTTTCCAAAAACTCTTGATGACTTGCTGCTTGCGAGCCAAAAAATCCGCCGTATAGATGATGACCGCCAGTTTGGCGAACTCAGAGGGCTGAAAATGGAACACGCCAAGTTTAAACCAACGTCGGGCCCCCCAACTCTCTTTCCCTAGGTGCGGGATCAAAACCAGGGCCAAAAGCACAATGCTTAGGATGAGCAACCGCCGGGCATAAGGTTGCATTTGGCGGTAATCAAAGAGCATGAACCCGCCGGCCACGGCAATCCCGAGGCCTAAGAAAAACACATGACGTTTGAGGTAATACAAACTGTCTTTAAAATTTTCCATGGCATTGACACAGCTGGCGCTGTAAATCATCACAATCCCTAAACACAGCAAGGCCATGGTCACCACGGTTAATGCCACGCGGGCGTCCCTCATGCTAATCCTCTGACAATTTCCTTAAATCTTTGGCCGCGGTGTTCATAATCATCAAACATATCAAAACTGGCGCACATCGGCGAGAGCACCACGCAATCCCCCATGCCGGCCGATTTCCTGGCCTCCAAAACCGCCTGGTCCAGAGACGGGCACGCTTGCAACGGCACCACATCCGCAAACGTTTTGCGAAAGACCTCCTGGGTCTGGCCGATGACGATCATTTTTTTGACCTTTTGTTTGACCAGAGCCCGCAAGGGGGAAAAATCCAAGTGTTTGTCGCTACCGCCGCAAATCATGATCATGGGTTTGTTTAAATGCACCAGCGCCCACCGCCCGGCTTCCGGCGTGGTGGACTTGGAATCGTTGATGTACTCGACCTCTTCCAGCACCCGCACCAGTTCCTGGCGATGCTCCACCCCTTTAAATTGCGCGAACACCTGGCGGCAAATGGCAGGACTGATTCCGAAAACTCCGGCCACGGCCATGGCCGCCAAATGATTGGGATTATGAATCCCCGCTGGCTTCTTTGCCCCGTTAAAATACACCACCTTGGCCTTAAGCGACGCACCCAACGATTTGAGTTCTTCTTGCTGGCCGTTGAGGACGGCCCAGTCGTCTTGCCCCTGGTTGGCAAAAATCCTGGCTTTGGCAGCAAAATATTCCTGCAGATCTTTGTGGCGGTCCAAATGGTTTTGGCTGAAATTCAGCCACACAGCAACGCGTGGTTTAAACATTTCGGTTGATTCCAGTTGAAAAGAACTGATCTCCAAGACGACGGTGTCGGTGGGCGTCAAATCGGCAACATATTGCGAAAAAGGACGGCCAATATTCCCGCAGAGAGCCACTGGTCGGCCGGCGCTCTTAAAAATTTCCGCAATTAAGGTCGAGGTGGTGGTTTTGCCGTTGCTGCCGGTCACCGCAATGATCGGGCAAGGGCATAATCGATAGGCGAATTCGATTTCACCGATGACTTCGATTCCCTTCGCCTGCGCCCACTGCACAGGTGGAATATCCCGTCGCACCCCTGGGCTTAATACGACACAATCGCTGTCTAAAATGAAATCGCGGGTGTGGCCGCCAAATTCTAAAGCCACGGCGCCGGGATCGTGCAAATGGCCTAAGTCTTTTTTAACCTCTGCTTCCGATTTAAATTCGGAAATCTTGGCCTTGCCGCCCAAACGCCCCACCGCATTGGCCACAGCAATGCCGCTCCTGGCCGCGCCGATCATGGTGATTTTTTTATTTTTTACATTCATAAGCATATTCATAATGTGTAGGGTCAATGGTCTTGTATGCCAAACGAGGTATTTTCGCCAATGTTGGCGAAAAACCTCCTATTGTTTTGCTTACAAGCCCATTGACCCTACCGAATTTTTAATATGGTTAATGTTAACATAGCCAAAATAATGGCCACAATCCAAAAGCGGACGATGATTTTATTTTCGTTCCAGCCGCACAATTGCAAATGGTGGTGAAAGGGGGACATTTTAAAAATGCGTTTGCCCGTCAATTTGAAAGAAAAAATCTGCATAATGACGGAGAGCGCTTCAATGACGAACACCCCACCCAGAACCACCAGCCAGATTTCCTTTTTGATAAAGATCGCAATAATGCCCAGCGTCCCGCCCAAGGCCAGCGACCCCACGTCTCCCATAAACACCGTGGCCGGGTGGCAATTGAACCATAAAAATCCCAAGCTGGCCCCCACCATGGCCGCGCAAAAAACAGTCAACTCACCAGTGCCAGGCACAGACGGGACAAACAGGTATTCGCTTAAAGTAGCATTGCCGGTGACATAACTGAGTGCCCCCAGCGTAAAAGCCACCATCAGCGTGCAGCCAATGGCCAGCCCATCTAGCCCGTCGGTAAAATTGACCGCATTGGATGTTCCGACCACGACTAGGATCACCCAAAACACAAACGCCGCGCCCAGGTCAACGACCAAATTTTTTAGAAACGGAATGTCCAAGTTGGTAGAGATGCTAGGATGAAAATACACATATAATGCGGCCACGGACGCCAGGACGATTTGCCAGATCAATTTGGTCTTGGACCTCAAACCGCGGTGTTTGCCGAGGCCTTTGAGTTTGACATAGTCATCCACCCCCCCGATCAGCGCCAGCCCCAAACAGACAAATAGAGTGACCAGGATAAAATGATTGCTTAAATTCCCCCACAACAGGACGGAGGCGAGGATACTGCCGATGATAAAGACTCCTCCCATGGTCGGAGTGCCTTCTTTGTGATGCTGAAATTGGTCCAGGGCTGGAGCATCCTTGCGTTTGGCGTTTTCGGCAATGCGTTTTTTCCGGGAATGGCGGATAAAAAGAGGGCCCAAAATGATGCATAACAAAAAAGCCGTCACCGCCGCCATGCCCGCCCGAAAAGTGATGTAGCGGAAGATGTTAAACCCGGCAAATAGGTCTGTGGCGTGTGACAGGATGTAAAACATAATTTATGTCTATCTGCAAAGATCCTTGGTAGGAATTTTACGGCTCCGGTTGTCTTTCTCTGCCAAGCTTCCCTCTATGTCCAGAAACACAACGCCCCTGCGGGGCTGCCTTTCTGAATCAGTGACGTAGCTTGGCGGGACAACAGTCGCCTTAAAAATGGCTACCAAAGATCGTTGCACGAACCAATGATTATTATGTTTAGGGAACAGTTATTATATGAAGCACGGGACATTTCCGCCGTTTGCTTCGGTTTACGTCTCGAAAATTTTAAGTAGAATTTTTAACATTAATTTTCTCGACGTAAGCCCTCGCAAACATTTGGCGGAAAGTCCCTCATTGTGCCTCATATAATACCTGTTCCCTACTTTATTCCCGGTGATGCCAGTAAAAATTCAATCACTTGCTCCATTTTCATGCGCCGGGACCCTTTGACCAGCACCGCATCCCCGTTGCGAAATACACTCGCCAGGTGTTTCTGAGCGGTTTCCACATCGCTGCAGGGGTACACCCGCATGCCGGCATTGCGGCGGCGGGCTTCTTGCGCCATGTGCCGGGACAACGGCCCCACCGTAATGAGCACATTGACCGCGGCATTCGCCGCGGCCGCCCCGATGGCACTGTGTAGGGTCTTAGAGCGCCTTCCAAGCTCCAACATGTCGGCCGCCACAAAAATTCTCTGCCCGTCGACATTTAAGGCCTCCAGGGTCTGCAGGGCCCCCCGCATGGACACCGGATTGGCATTGTACGTGTCATTAATCAGCCATCCCCGTCCCAAATTCATGATTTGGCCCCTGCCCTGCGGAAAATCAAATTGCTCCAGCGCCAAGGCAATGGCGTTCTCCGCAACGTTAAACATCCTCCCGCACACCAAGGATGCCAACGCATTATAAACATTATTGAGCCCGCAGGAATTAAGTTCTATGTTCTTTTTGCCGACGTGAAATTGAATCTTGCGGCCCCCTTTAAAACTAATCCCCGTGGCCTGCACATCCGCCTTGGACCGAATCCCATAGGTCAAAATTTTTGATCCCGGCGGCCGCGGCATACGGCTTTGCTTCGCCAGCCAAGGATCATCCGCGTTAAGGATGACCCGCCCCCGACGCAAATGCGAGGTCAAACTCCATTTTTCCTTGAGGACTCCAGCGACGGTCTTTAATTTCTCCAAATGCGATTCGCCGATATTGGTAAATACAGCCACATCCGGGCGAGCCACCTCCGCCAGCCAAGGAATGTCGCCCGGCTGGTTACTGCCGCATTCCAGCACCACGATCTGATGCTGGGGTTTTAATTTCAACAAAGTCAGCGGCACCCCAATGTGGTTGTTCTGGGTGCCTTCGTTTTTTAATACTTTATATTTATGGCCAAGCACCGCGGCCATCATTTCCTTGGTGGTGGTCTTCCCGGCGCTGCCGGTGACGGCAATGACCGGGGTCTTGAAACGCAGGCGGTGGAATCGGGCTAGGTCTCCTAAGGCCCGGGTGGTGTCTTTGACTAAAATCACGCTGACCTTGGCATTGTTTAAGCCGACGGGTTTATGCACCATGACCACCCCCACCCCTTTGGCCACCACATCGGCGATAAAATCATGCCCATCAAAAATATCGCCCTTGACGGCGACAAATACTTCGCCTTTCTTGATGTTGCGGGAGTCAATACCCACCGCAGAAACACGGACCTTATCCGGGCCGCTGATGAGCGCCCCGGCCGTGGCCCGCAGCAACTCCTGCAAATTAAACATGCAGCAATTCCTTCACGATGGCCTTCTCATTAAATGGCACGGTCTTGTCTTTAAGGATTTGATAATCCTCGTGGCCCTTGCCAGCGAGCAAGATAAGGTTGCCGCGATCGGCCCGCTTTAGGGCGCGGCCGATGGCTTCCCGACGATCAGGGCAGATTTCAAAATTCTCTCCGGTGCACCCAGCCGTCACGTCTTTGATGATGGCCGCGGGGTCTTCGCTGCGCGGATTGTCACTTGTGACAATCACATAATCAGCCAAGCCGCTGGCGGCTTTTCCCATCTGCGGCCTTTTGGAGCGGTCCCGGTCACCTCCGCATCCAAAGACCAAAAGGATTTTATTGTTCGTCACCGCCCGCAGCGCTGTAAGCACGTTGATTAAGCCGTCGGGGGTGTGCGCGTAATCGATGAAGACAAAGAAATCTTTCCCAGTGGCAACGGATTCCAAGCGGCCTGGCACCTGCCCCATGGCCGCAATGCCTTTGGCAATGGCCGCGACCGGGATCCTCAATGCATAGGCCGCTGCAGACGCCGCCAGGATGTTATAGACATTGTGTTTGCCGATGAGCGGTGTACGGATCTTGACGCTGCGGCCCGGAAAGCAAAGTTCAAACGAAGTCCCATCCAGAGCATAGCCAATGTGGCGGGCGCTCACTTGCGCCGGACGGTCAATGCCATAACTCATCACCATCCCCCGGCTGAGGCCCGACATCCGCTCGCCGTAAGGATCGTCCGTGTTGATGAGGGCTGGGGCCTCGTCGCAGAGCCGGGCAAACAGCAAAGCCTTGGCCTGAAAATAATCTTCCATTCCGGCATGATAGTCCAAGTGGTCCTGGGTCAGATTAGTAAAGATACCGGCGGCAAAATCAATGCCGTCCACCCGTCCTTGATGCAAGGCGTGGGAGGAGACTTCCATCAGGCAATATTCCACTTTCTGCTGGCTTAGCTGCGACAGCATCCGCTGGTTTTGCAAAAATCCCGGGGTGGTGTTTTGGGAAGCAAAAATTTCTTTACCGATGCGGGTATTGACCGTGCCCACCACGCCGCAGGTCTTGCCCTCCGCTGCAATCATGGACTCCAATAAATACGTGACGGTCGTCTTGCCATTGGTGCCGGTGACGCCGATGGTCTTGACTGTGCGCGACGGGTTGCCGAAATAGGCGTGCGCGGCCAGCCGTAAAAAAACTTTAGGATCAGCCACTTCCACTAAGGCCACACCGTCGGGGATGGATGGTTCTGCCGGATTCGAACCAGCCGCCTTGGCCACGATTTTGGCGCCGCGGCCCACCGCCTCCTTGATAAAGTCGGCGCCGTTGTATTTCAAACCGCTTAAAGCCACAAAAAGCCCGTCGGCCTGCCGTTCCCGGGAATCACAACTGATGGTCTTGATAGGATAGTCTCCGTAGCGTTCTTGCCATTTGGCGCCGGGAACTGCCTGCATTAAATCTCGCAAACGCATAGGGGTCATTTAATCCTTATACCGCGGTTCATTGCCGCTGTCTTCCTCCGGCCCGCCGGTGGACTCGGTCACGGCCTGCGCATTCAAATAACGGAGGGAATTTTCCACCACTTCCTTAAACACCGGCGCCGAAACCAATCCGCCGTAATAAATGGGACGGGGCTCATCGAAGACCACCACGCAGGCCAAGCGGGGGTTATCCACCGGTGCAAACCCCACGAAAGACGCGTAAAAATGCCCGTGCGAGTAGGTGCCACCGACCACCTTTTGCGCGGTGCCGGTCTTGCCGGCCACGGCAACGCCACTAATCTGTGCCTTTTTGCCGGTGCCGTTGTCAACGACCCCCTGTAAAATGGCATGCAGCCGCTTGGCCGTCTCCTCGGTCATTATTTTATCCGAAATGTGCGGTTTGTGTTCCTGAATTATTTGCCCATGTTGGTCTTTGACATACTTGACCACAAAGGGCCGCATATATACACCATCATTGGCAATGGCGGCCATGGCCGCCACCATCTGCAAAGGCGTGACGGTCACCTCGTGGCCGATCGGCACTGCCCCAATGGACGTCTTCGACCACAGGCGCACCGGCTTTAAATAGCCTGGCGCCTCGCCCGGCAAATCAATGCCAGTTCTGATACCGAAACGAAAACGATGAGCGTAACTGTAAACTTTAGCAGGCGTCAGACGCTGGGCCACCTTCACCGTGCCGATATTGCTGGACTGTTCCATGACCTGCCGGAAGGTCAAATTGCCGGCGGGCTCATGGTCATGCAAAATATGATTGCCCACCCGGTAGGCCCCATGCTCGCAATTGATGATATCGCTTTCCTTAACCACTTTTTCCTGCAGCGCTCCGGCGGCAGTGACGATTTTAAACACCGAACCCGGCTCATAGGTAAAAACAATGGCCCGGTTGGTGCGGTCCTCTGCCCGGCTGCGGCCGGCGTTTTCCAAATCATACGTCGGGCGGTTGGCAAATGCAAGGATTTCGCCGGTTTTGGGGTCCATCACAATAATGCTGGCGCCCTTGGCATTGTATTTTTCATACATTCTTGCCAAGGCCCTCTCGGCAATGAACTGGATAGTCTCATCAATGGTCAACACCAAATCAAACCCGTCGGTGGGCGGCTTATAATTTTTCTCCAGCAGCAACTCGCGCTGGCGGGCATCGCGCAAAATCACCGAGCTGCCCTCCCGGCCTTTCAGGAAACGGTCATAGTCCCGCTCCAGCCCGTCGAGGCCGACATTGTCCATCCCCGCAAACCCCACCAAATGCGCGGCCAAGGTGCGGTTGGGATAAAACCGTTTGCTCTCTTTGATAAAGCCAAAGCTGGGAAATTTTGCCTTGCGCACCCGTTCATACACCGACTGCGGCAGTTTGCGGGCGATCCAGACAAAATATTTGTCCCTCTCTACTTTGGCCCTCAAGGCCGCGGCATCCATTTTTAAGATGTTCGCCAATTCATCAACGATGCGTTCGTGGTGAGGAATTTTACGTAAACTGCGCGGGTTGGCATACAGGGAGTACACTGGCAAATTGATGGCCAGGGGCCGCATATTGCGGTCATAGATGGTGCCGCGCTTGGGGGCAATGGCAATGGTGCGCTCGTGCTGACGTTCCGCCAGCGAGGCCAGATATGAAGACCGGAAGATCTGGATGTAGAAGAGGAAAAATATCGAGTAGATAAACCCTGCCAGCAAAAAAATAAAAACCGCGGCAAACCGAAGGGGATATTTTCGCAAATACAATTGTGCGCCTCAACTCATTTCTGGATCAATGCTCCCCCGCGGCGGCATCTTGCGGGGACAAAAACGACAACCAATTCCATAGGGGTTTTTCGGTCTTCCATTTGGGCCTGACCGGCTGGCTGGCCAGCGGAGAAGCAAATGTCATGATGCGGTCATGGGCCATAAATTGCAGCCCCTCGTCTTTTTCCAAAAGTTCCTGGCCTAAATGGTTTGCCGATTTAAGCGTTAGGATCTGATGGGTCAAGATGCCGTTATTGTCCATCAAGTCATGGATGCGCCTTTCTTTGTCCTTGCCCTTATAGGCCAGCTCCACGATCTGCATCTGCACGTGAATATAAATGAGCGAAGTGACCGTTGCAAATGACATCAATCTGATCCAATTGGATAAACTCATGGCGTCCTTTGTATGGCCCTCAGCTTGGCGCTGCGGCTGCGGGGATTGCTCACACATTCCTCTTCCGTCGGCTGCAAGGGTTTCTTGGTCAGGATTGTTCCCCACTCCTCCTCGGCCCAACGGCGAAATTTGCCTTTAACGATGCGGTCCTCCAATGAGTGAAAGGCGATCACGCACATCCTTCCACCTGGTTTAAGCAAGGCCCGGCCTTTTTCCAAACCCTCCGACAAACTGGCCAGCTCGTCATTGACGGCGATGCGCAAGGCCTGAAACGTGCGCGTGGCCGGATGGATACGCCCCCGGGTATACCCGTGCGGCAAGGCCCGCAGGACAATGCCCGCCAGCTGCGTGGTGCGCTCAATCTTTGCCTCGGCCCTCATCTGCACAATGGCCTTGGCAATCTGCCGGGCAAATCGTTCCTCGCCAAAATCCGCAATAATACGGGCCAACTCTGCTTCCGGCAACTTCTTGACTAAGTCTGCCACCGATGTGTTGTGGTCCGGGTCCAAGCGCATGTCCAGCGGGCCGTCCTCTTGAAAACTAAAACCCCGCTGGGCATTGTTTAACTGAAAACTTGATAGCCCCAAGTCCATCAAAATGCCGTCCACCTCTAAAACTTTAAGCTCGCCGACAATGCGGCCGAGATCTGAAAAATTGCCTTGCCGAAAATCCACCCTCGCGGGCGCGGCACTCAAATGTTTTTTCGCTTCCGCCAACGAACTGCGGTCGCGGTCAATGCCAATCAAATGTCCTTGGGCCTCCAGACGAGTCGCCATAAGGACGGCATGCCCTCCCATGCCCAAGGTCGCATCGATGGCCGTCCCGCCCGCCGGCAAATTGAGCAGTGCCATGACCTCCTCCGGCATGACCGGGGTGTGCTGCTTAGGACAAGTCAAGCATACCCTCGGCGGTTTGCTCGAAGTCAGCGCTTTGCTTTTGAAAGAACTCCTGCCAGGTCTTGGTGTCCCAGACTTCAATGCGGTTAGACACCCCGATGACCACGGCATCTTTTCTAATGCCGGCAAATTCCTTGAGATAGTCGGGAATGATGAACCTTCCCTGACGGTCGGGCATCACCTCGCCAGCCCCGGAGAAAAACAGCCGGTTAAAATGCCGGGCCTGCTGTTTCGTAAACGAAAGGCTCTTAAATTTATTCTCCTGCAAGTGCCATTCCTGCTCGGCAAACATAAAAATGCATTTGTCCAAGCCCCGGGTGACAAAAAACTTCTCAATGCCGTTTTCTTTCGCCACTTCCCGCATGCGGGCAGGCAAAATCAAACGGCCTTTGGTGTCAATGCCATGACTATATTCACCGTAGAACATAATAGGGTGCCCGCGAGGGCTTTCTAGCTATCCTCCACTTTACTCCACTATTCTCCACAAAATGGAGTATATCGACCCTGCCGCGGCTTGTCAAACAAAAAAACGGCTATGGGAAATACAACCATAGCCGCCTAAAATCCTTAGAATTTTGCTACTGTGTGCTACTTTTTAACGCTGAAACCCATCAATTCAGGTAAATTGGTTCGACGTATGCCGATAATGATTGGAAAATATCCCTCGGCATTGAGAGCATTGTCCACCAGCCGCTGAAACGCCGGCGCCTGCAGGCCGCTTTTGGCATCACGCTTGACTTGCAAATTCAACATCGCCGGATCCAGGGCAATACCACCGTCCACTGCCTTGGCCTCCATGGCCTCATCGGTGTCACCATCAGTCTCCTGCGTCTCGAATGCCCGCGCCACCGGCGTGGAAGACACTATGCGTTGCATGGCCGCGGAAGGATTATCCGCATGGAAGTCTGTCTCCATGGACAATGTCCCTTTGTTCGTGAAAACCAGGGTGCGGGCCTTAAATTTATTGTCCTCCATGGAGGCTTCCCTGACGGAACTTAAGGCAATGGTATAATCCTCTCCTTGCAATGCCTTTATGGCCTGCACGTTGGACAAACCTACCTTAGGGTCTTTCATCATTGTCTTTAATAACTCCTGATTTGCAAAAATTCCCTCGAGATTAATGCGCCCGGGTTTGTCCCAAACCCCACGCTTCTTGACTAAAACCGAGCCTTCCCACAACTGATTGTCATCTCTAGTTTCCACATCAAAAAAGTACCAAACTTCGCCGGAATTATCCAGCGATAACCGATTGGTTTCCATTGTTAAAGAAAGCGGATCCCGCCGCCTGGGATCGCTTTTCCGGTTATATATGCGTTGATGCTCAGTCGCAAGAATCGTCAGGTTAGGATGCTCTTCGACCGTCTCCCGCAGGGTTTGATGCTTAAGATTCGCCAAGGCGTCTTTTTTCGCATCCGCATACCTGCCAAAGGCCTGCCCCAAAGAAGTGGTCACCGCCGTGGCAACCGCAGGCTCCGTTAAGACATTTTGACTCATTTCTTTTATTCTTGAGACCGGGGCAAAGGTACTAGTTTCACGGCTGTTGGCGAGAATGCCGTACCGCGTCAATGCCGAGGTATAACTTTGCAGCAAGGTCAAATAGCCAATAAACACCGTTGCTCGTTCCGGCAGGCTGGGAAATGGAGTCAAATATTCCGGATGAAGTCCTGCCTTTTCCATGGCGGCCACTTGCACCAACAATTCCACCAAGAGTTGATCCGACGCCACATGTGGAGGATAATAACCGCCGTCTAAAGAAGCTTGAACTTGAGCAGCGATCTTAGGGTCAATCGTCCCCAATTCCACCATTAATAACCCGTCTTGCTCGCTTTTCTTAAGGGCTTTCACCCATTTTCCAAAATACTCTCTTAAATTTTGTTCGAAATAATTATTGGGGATGACCTGTCCCATCCAACCCACCACCGTGGTCGATTTGGATTTGATTTGCTGTGCCGCGGCAACGTCCTGGACCCCTTCGAAATCACGATTGTGAGGTAAAAATGAAGTGACATCCTTTATCATTATTATGGCATCCTGACCGTACTTCGCTTTCATTTTTTCCTCCACAAGGCGAATATTTTCCTCGGGAGTGGTGATGTCTCCTTCCAAAACCGTATTCGGTATGCCAAAGGCATTAAGTCGAGCTTCCGTGGAATCTCGGGAAATGGCATATTTGTCAATCCCCACCATCTCTAAATACATTTCCTTGTTCCTTACCAAATGCCCGAGGATGAGCATCACCCGTTTATAGATAAATTTTAAAAACTCCCCCTCGCCGGATCCTGTATCCGCCCATACAAGAACAAGCTTCTTCCCTTGGTCGATCTGACGTTTAAGCCCCACCGGGATTTCACCACCGGGAAAGATGGGCTCTACGATCTTTTCGATCAATTTGGTTCTAATGATGTGCCGAAAATAGGGAATGTGGTTTTTTCTTGAAGCTTCAATATTCCGTTTACGGTCGACCAAGGATTCGGAACCATCCGGCCGGGTGCGGGGGACATTGGCAATGTCGCCGAACATCGCCACTTTCTCAAGTTTTTGCAAAGGGTCATAGGAGATGGATGTTCCGTAGTTTAAGGAATAGGTGAACGGCGCCAAACCTTCTTCGGTCATCTTATATTTTCGGTCGGCGACTTTCTCAACAAAGCCGGCTTTCTGAAAAAGATCAAAAGCCGCTTCCAATTCTTGCGGGTTGCCCAGAAGATCATTGATATCGATCGTCAACTCGGAATCAAACTTCTCGAAGATCCCTTCTTCGGACAAGGCAATCACCAAGTGACCGATTAAATATCCATCCAGGAAGCCGTTGAGTTGCTTAAACAACTCCTTATTCTGAACCTTGATTCCCCAACCTTGTAAAGAGTCTTGGACCAGACCTTTGAGGGTCAGGCCTCTCTTGATTTCAGGCGCATTGGGGCGGCCCATCAAATAATCGCCGAAGCGGATGGATTCCGGCATAAAATCCCTGACATCGGAAAAAAGCGGTGAGATGGCCCTAATGGCCTCTTTCCCCTTATCCGTCAATATAAACTCCATGAGATCGCTGGGCGATGCCGTTTCTTTCTCAGTGCTGCGGATCAACCACCCAAAAGATTCTAGGATCCTCATGGCGGCGTGCAAATGTTGATCGTTGGGCGTATTGAAAGGCGGTTCGAAGGTGCGGACATAGGCGACGATATCGGCCATGGAAACGGTGCGAAAATCATCACCATTCTTAAAAAGATCGAATATGCCCTGCTCTCTTAAATAGGCAAGCTTGGGGACATTGATGCCATTTAAGTACAATCCCAATCCCGCAATGGCTTTGCTTCGGGTGCCAGCTTTCCACCGGAGATAGTTGGACAGATATTTGGGCTGAAATCTTTCCATGAAAATTTCATCAGGATCTTGCAGAACATCGTTCGTGGCAATGAGGAAGTGATCTCCGTCTTTCTCAATCCTTAAAATCTCTTTAAAATCATAGCCTGCCCGTGATCGTTTGGACTGCACCATGTCCTTGGCGACGTTACTCTTGTTCGGCCCCAGGGAATTGTAAAAACTCAAGACATTCAACATCCAGTCAGGCAATGCTTTTTCCTCAATCACCGGGAATCCTTGATATTTGCTTTCTTTAATTTCTTGCACCCGGTCTTGACGCGATAGCTCGGCAGCGTCGCTTAAGCCCGCGCGGACGAGATAAATATCTTTGGAATTGGCGACGGAGTTGCGCAACTCTCGAGGCAGTTGGCTAGGGTCTCCTCGGATCGTTCGCACGGCAGTTCTTACCCTAACCGCATTGTATCCGCCGGAAAAATATTTTCGCGCTACCGTCTGGTTAGTCTGGGGATCATAATCTTCTTTAATGAAATCATAAACGCCCTTCTTGAAAGCCTCCAGATACCGATTGTAAATCTTTTCCTTCAAGGACCGGTCTTGCAGATCAATGCCTTTGACTTTATTTTGATTCACGTAGACCTGCCCTAATAACGTTTCTTTCAAATTCTGCTTGTACCACACCGCTAGAATCAAGGCATTGTTGATTTGCCTGAGGGTCTGAAAATTTTTCCCCTCATTGACTTCTCTTTCGATTTCCGGGAGCAGGACTTCCCTCACAATTTGACTCGCTGCCCCGAAATAAGTGGTACTCCCCTTCGGGGATCTAGCTACCTTAGTATTTTTTTGAGAGGCCAGATAGTCTTCATCCAGCATGACTTTCAAATGGCTGTCCAGCACATACGCAGCCCCGTTGTGTTCGTACACCGTAGCGCGATCAGGAAGGATCCAGACTTTGTTGTAGGTCTTTACCGCCGTGCTTCCAAACTTTTCCCTAGCTTTACTATAAATACGGGCCCAAAACTCTTTTCCGGTCTTTTCGTCGGGATATACCAGCGATGATGTCAACTGTTTTAAAATGTAATCCTGAGCCAGCAAATCGCGGCCCATCTCGGTGATCCCCAGACTTTCAGGCACAATGCGGTCTTTTTCATAAGGAGAAAGATTGACCCACAAGTCTTGATCAGGGACCGTCAAAGAGGCCAAAAAGTATTTTATGAGACGGGTGGAGTCTTCTTTAAGGGGATCGCCGGTCAGGTTGCTCTGGCCGGGATCCACCAAAAAATCAAATTGCAAGGGGTTTTCAGGATGGAGTTTTATGCCTTTCAGCAAAACCGGTTCAAATGCAGGACTTAAGTGGACCATGGCTCCCGGTTTAGGAAGATTGAGTACTTCCGATGCGATGGTCTTGGAAGGAGCTAAGCCGACGAGTAAAAAACTAAAAATAATAAAAATGTGTAGGGGTTTACGGTGCATAGACTCCTTAAAGGTTAATAAATTCGTAAGTTAAGTTTATAGAGAAGTTGTTTTGAAGACTGCAGAAAGGATACCATACCTAGGGCAAAAAACAAGCCAAGTTGGCTCAAATTCTGGCTCAAATTCCGTTGCTGCTCTCCTCCCAAGCTTCCACTTCCACAATGCGGGAATATTGGGCCATGGCACTGGTGACCACGACCCGGATGGCGTCGGTCAGAACCGGCGATGCCCATTGGATGGTTCGTTTGATGTTGCGGTTGCCCACGATGACTGCGCCCGGGACATCCACCCATTTGCCATTTTGCCGGGATTGGATTTTAAAATCAACCACCCCATACTTGCTAAATGTGGCGTTCTCACCCGGATCATCCTGCCCGTCATGACGGCCGTAATTGTCCTTGAGCGTGTAGACCACCACCTTGTTGATTGAATGGAAGCCATTAAAATCAATCTGCACATGGTCGGGATATATGCCCGGTGTATCATCATTCCAACCGCCGTTCGACTCCCAATTGCCACCGCTGTGGTCGTTATCATTGATCGAGCTGACGGAAAAATGCAGCTGGGGATATTCTTTATGATCGAACGTGCTGGAGCTGCTAGCCACTGCTCCGGCGGAGGACAAGGCCACATTGAGCGGCCCGTCTTGAGGTTCGACGTTAATAATGAGATCTGCGGTGGGCTGACCAAAGGCAGGACCGGTGCCAACACTTTCATGGGCCATGTGCCATTGAAAGTGGTAAGCGCCTGGCCCGGGGGCCACAATCGAGAATTCAAAGTCAACGCTGCGGCCGGGCAAAATGGGCGAGCGTGGCACGCCCACTTTATGAACACCCCAAACCTGGCTGGCGGCCGGTGTTAGGCTTAAAACGTAACTGGACAGGGCACTGCTGTCGGGTTGCCAGGTGCTGGTTCCTGTGTTTCGCATCGTGATCCTGACCTGCCCCACTTGACCAGGGACCATCACCAGCGGGACCATTTGTGAAACAAACTCGGCCTCATCCGTGCCGTTCGGTGACGATTTTAACGCATCGGCCGACTCTTTATGGCCATCGGCATATTCAAGAAATACCCTAAAACTTTTCGATGGAAACTGCGAAAACCAAATGTCTGCTTCGTTGCCATCGCGCACCATCAGCGGATTCCAATTAATACCGTTAAAGGGCGATTCCCAAACCCCCACGTTGTCATTTTCGATCCGCAATTTAACGATCTCACCGGCATGCAAGCCCTCCAGGTGAATACGATCATCCGGCGCCCCATCCGGTTTCAACCGATTGGGTTGACCGACACGGTCCACATCGATTCCTAAATCAAAGGCCTTTAATTGCGACGGAGCCGTAATGACTTGAACAACGGAATTGCTGGTCGCAGAAGCAAAGGATGCATTGCCATGATAAACCGCACGGATGATGTGTTCCCCTGGGCTGAGATCATCCGTTTCACAAAACGCGCCCCCGCGGGTGAGTTCTGGCTGGCAGCCAGGTATGGAGACATTGCCATCCAAAAAATTCACCGAACCCTCGGCGAAGGGAGGAAACACTTCGGCAAGAAAACTTACCCGGTTTGCTTGCGGTGCCGGACTAAAAAACGTCCGCAGCACGACCCGGGTTGGTACCAACCCGACGACGTGGACGGACCCAGAACTTTGCGCGTTTACCTCCGGATGATCCGCGTCTCGGATAAACACGCGGTAATTCCCCGGAAAAAGGTAGTTCCCCAAAAAATCTTTAGTAAACGTATAGCTGCCGGTGTTGGGAACATCCTCGGTTAGCTTAAAGCCTGCAAATCCATTATGCAGATCAATGGCAATGCGACGGATGTCGCTCGAGGCCTTCCAGGTGATGGTCTTAACTTGGGCGGTTTCCCACACGTCCCCGCCACTCGGCGAGAGCAGCGTGATAAAGGGAACCTCGGTGACGCTCGTTCCCCACGCCTCAACTTCGGTGATCCTGGAATACCCGGCCTTGGCATTGGTGATTTCAATGCGGATGCGGTCGGTGGTAAATGGGGCAAAGGTCACGGTGCGTTTGACCAAGTTGTTATTGTGCACACTGCCCAGCACCTGCCATTGCCGTCCGTCCCAGCCCAAGACCATAAAATCCGTAATCCCATACAAATTAAAGGTCATGGTCTCATCCGGCTGCGTCGGGGATTGATAATGATCCTGAACGGTGTACACCACCGCCCGGGTGATGGTTTTTAAGCCGTTGAAATTAAAATCTACCCGATCGGGAAAGGCGTTGAATGTCCCGTCGTTCCATCCCCCGTCCCGTTCCCAATTGGCGCCGGCCGCTTCACCGTCATTAATCGATGTTGCTGCAAAATGAAGCTGCGGATAGTTTGGGTCATTAAAAGTGCTGGAAGCTGTGACCGAGGTCCCGGCGGTGGCCAGGGCCTGGTTGGTTTCCGGATCGGAGGCCACGAATTTGGATTGCAAGGTGGCATACACCGGCCGAGGGGTCACGATATCGGGCTTCTTAGGGTCCGGGTTCTTGCGGATGGAGACCATGCCGTACCATTCCTGATTGTCGTATTGGTCCGCTGCGGCGGGATAAGTATCGGGTATGCCGTCCACCGGGCAACTGATGTCCCGCGGCCCGGTGCCGAAATGATTTTGAGTGCCGTTGCAGTATTCACTGGATGAGCCGCACAACCATTCGTAGGGCTGCCACCACTGGTCTGAATACGCCATGATCGTCCCTCCAATGGCAACGTCGGTATTAGCGGCAATTTCATCCCACAAGTTGCCGTCCCATTGCGCTTGCAGCAGGGTGTCTTCATGGCCAATATCAGGATTCTGTTTAGCCGGGTCATCCACATGCCACGCGTCCAGCCCAAATTCTGAGATCCACAGCGGCTTGGTGGACAAACTCTTATACGACGAAAATAAATTGCCAAATGATTGCCCTCGGTACACATTGCTTCCCCAAATGTCAAGGTCAGGCATTTGGGCGTCTGCCGATGAGGCGTTCGCATCGCCCACAAACCCTAAGTCACCGTTGACCACTGCAACCGGGTGATAATTAGGACCCTCAACCTCATGGGCCGCTTTGGCCATGTCATTGACGAGGGAATACCAGGCCCGGATCTGCTGCGGGTCGCTGTAATTAAACTGCAGATTATTTTCATTGCCGATCGCCCAAAATAAAATCGCTTTGTGATCCTTAAATGCACGGACATAGGCCTTAAAGTTTTGCATGAGCTGGTTGCGCATGTTTGGATCTTTGACGTCGATGCCGGTGCCATACACCGACTGCCCGTTGGTGCAGCTGTAGCCGCCCAGCCCGTTTACCCAAAAACCGGCGATCACTTTAATTCCGTTGGCTTCCGCAATGTCGAGGGTGGTTTGGGTCAAACGATTGGGAAACCGCACCACGGTCCCTGACCGTTGGGAACTGTCTTGGCCGCCCCAAATGCGGATGGTGTTGGCACCCATTGCCTTGATGATTGGAAAATCGCGGTTGAGGATGTCCGGATCATTAAAAATATTGTGGATCGGCCGCGGGTCCGACGGCGCATACCCCCAATCGCTGGGGTGCCGACCGATGGGGTCAGGGTTATATCCCACCCCTTTGATGACGTAGGGTTGATAAGTTCCAGTTTGATTGAAATCCGTCAAAAGTTTGCGGCCTTCGACTTTGACCAATGGTTCGGCAGCGGCGGGGACCGCGATCCATATCGAACAAATCAGCAGAATAATTTTTTTCATAAGAGTTTGAGAGCTACGGCAATGTCCTTTTGAATTTGTTGCGCCAATTGGGCGGGATCGGCAAACGCCCGCTCCTGCCGGATGCTCTTAATAAACAAAACTTCCACTTCCTCGCCGTATAGTCGGCCATGAAAATCTAAAATGTGCACTTCCAAACGCAGCTGGGAACTCTTTTCTTTAAACGACGGACGCACCCCCAGGTTGGCCGCCCCTTTATACGTTTTTCCTCGCCATATCAGCCGAACCGCATAAACGCCATGCGGAGGAAGGATGCGGCCTGATTCCCCTTTGTTATTATACACTAAATTGGCGGTTGGATAGCCTAATAGCTTTCCCCGGCCGCTGCCTCGAACCACCCTGCCCAAAACGGAAAAAGGCCTGCCAAGTAAACGGCGAGCTGCAGCTAAATCACCAGCGGACACCAGCTGCCGGATGCGGGTGCTGCTGACCGGCCCCTGGGCATCGGTCAGGGCTTTGACGCCGCACATCTGATACCCATATTCGACGGCCAGCTGCTTAAAAAGTTTGACGTCGCCGGAACGGTCTTTGCCGAAGCGGAAATCTTCGCCCACAAAAATGGCCCGCGCACCCAAACGCTGGACCAGGTCCCGAATAAATAGTTCCGGCTTCATGGTGGCGAATTTTTTGGTGAAGCGCAAGACCAGGCACACATCGACCCTTAAGCCAGCCAACAATTGCAGACGGTGTTCCAACGACGCGAGATACCGCAAATCCACCTGCGGGTTGAGCACATGGGCCGGGTGCGGATAAAAAGTCACCACCAGGCTCTGAGCTTTGAGGGCCTTGGCCTTGCGCAGCATACGTTTGAGCAAATACTGATGCCCCCGGTGCAGGCCGTCGAAGATGCCGATAGCCAAGGCGCAGGCCTTAAGTTTACGCCGGGCGATGGAATTGCTGGATATGACGTTCATCAATTTCCTCTAATATGGCGGCCTGAGAAATGTCGAAGGGCCCTACTTTGGTGCGTTCGATCTGGCTGATGCAGGCGCCGCAGCCCAATACATCGCCCACGTCTTCCGCCAGCTGCCGCACATAGGTACCTTTCGAGCACGACATGAAAAATTCCACGTCGGGTAAGGAAAAATTTAACAGCGTTAGTTCATCAATGCGCACCTTGCGCGGGGTGCGTTCTACCTCTTTGCCTTGACGGGCCAGCTTGTAGAGACGCTGCCCCTGGTGCTTGACCGCCGAGACCATGGGCGGCCGCTGCTCGATCTCTCCCCGGAAACGGCCCAAAACAGCTTCCACCTGCGGACGGTCGATGCCAGCAAAGGGTTTTTCTTCCACCACCTTACCCATAATGTCCGCCGTGGTGGTCTTAACGCCCAGACGCAGGGTGGCGCGGTAGGATTTATCGTACGCCACAAAGCGGTCGAAAAGTTTGGTGGATTTGCCCAACAAGACGACTAACACACCGGTGGCCAAAGGGTCCAGGGTGCCGGCATGGCCCACGCGGCGCATGTTGAATTTGCGGCGGATAAACCCCACCACATCATGCGAGGTGATGCCCGGCGGCTTATTGACAATCAGCACCCCTTGTTTTTCCACCGTCATCATATGGCCCTGCTCCCCAATTGTTTTCTGATCGCGGCCAAGATTTTTCTCTCGGCTTCAGCGATAGGGCCAAAAAATTTGCCGCCCGCGGCTTTGGTGTGCCCCCCGCCGTGAAATCCCAATGCTAGTTTGGCAACATCAAAATCGCTTTGGCTGCGGAAATTCACCCGCACCTCTTTGGCGCTCAGCTCCGTCAGGATGACCGCCACTTCAATGCCTTTGATCCCCCGCAAAAAAATAAACAGTTTGTCTTTGAGATCAAAAGATTTTGAAAAGGCGACCGCGGCGGCGCGGGTCAACGACACGCAATACACCCGATTGTTCAAATACAGTTTCGCCCGATGAATGACATCAATAAAATGCTGCATATCGCTGACCGGGATCCCGACATACAGGCGATCATGCAGGTCCTGTGCCCCGATGCCGTAGGTCATCAGCGCGGCGGCAATGGCATGCGTGCGGGACGTGGTGTTTTCATAACGGAAGGAACCGGTGTCCGTCATAATGCCGGCATACAAGAGCACCGCCAAAGCTTTATTTATGCGGAAACGGGCCGCCGCCAATAAATCAAAAATAATTTCGCACGTCGATGACACCTCTGCCGTCACCCAATTCAGGTCTCCAAAACGGCTGTTGGTGATGTGGTGGTCGATGTTGACGACCGGCTTCTTGGGATCCAGGAGTTGGCGCACGCCACCGACGCGGTTGAAATCCCCGCAATCCACCACAATCGCGGCGTCATAGTTGATTTTTGTAACGGCGGAGGCTTGCTCAAAAAGATTGGCGCGCGGCAAAAACGACAGCCAGTGCGGCACCGGGTCTTCATTGAGCACCCGCACCGTCTTCCCCTTGGCTTTGAGAAAAATGGCCATCGACAATGCCGCGGCGATGGCGTCTGCATCGGGGTTGTGATGGGTGGTAATGATAAACCGCTGCTGCCGGTCAATCAGGCGTAAAATGTCGCGGGCCGCATCCGTCATGGCGCCTCCTTAAGTTTCTTGATCTCTTCCAGGGTCTGGTCAATTTGGGCGGCGTACTGGATGCCTTTGTCGTAATAAAACTGAATCTCGGGAATATACCGTAGCTTGACCCTCTGGGCGATCAGCTTGCGGATATAGCTCCGGGCGGCCTTTAAGGCGTCCGAGGCGCCCTGGATGTCCTCCGGCTTGTCAGACAAAATGCTGAATTTCACCCGGGCATGCTGCAAATCTTTGCTCACTTCCACTCCTTGGATGGTGACAAAATTGATGCGAGGGTCCAGCAGCTCCTGGAATAAAATCATCTTGCCGATTTCCCGTTTGATCAATTCATTGACTCTGTCCATGCGTGACATGTGGTACCTCCCTCAAAGCTTCCCAGGAACTTAACAACTTGATCGCCTTCACCGACGCAGGTTCCTGAAGAATTTTTTTGTACTCTTTCTGATAGCGCTGGGGCCTGATCGAATCCAACGCGTTTTGACGCACCGCGTTTTTAAGCAGCGTCAGGGTGTGCCTCTCGACGGTAAAGCCCAACCGGGCCTGAAAACGGGCGGCCCGCAAAATCCGGGTTGGATCGTCGATAAAACTGTCCTCATGCAGGACACGGATTTTTTTGGCCCGCAAATCTTTGCGGCCGTCAAAGGGATCCCTGACCTCACCCCAGTGCCTGGGGGTGATGGCAACCGCCATGGCATTGATGGAAAAGTCCCGGCGGAACAAATCGTCCTGAATATGAGAAGCCGTGACCGCCGGGAACGCCCCGGGGCGCACATATTTCTCTTTGCGGGCGGTGGCAAAGTCCACCTGGCGGCCACGGGGCAAGGCCACGGTGGCGGTCTTAAACGCCGGGTACCGCGTCAGCGTTCCCCCCTGCTGCGACGCAAAGGCCTTGGCAACTGCCATACCGTCGCCTTCCACTGTGATATCCAAATCTCCTTTGACATTCTTAAGGCACAGATCTCTGACCGGCCCGCCGACCAAATAGGCATTCATATGCCTCTCCTGCGCCAACATCCCGGCCGAACGTACCAAGCCGTAAGCATCCTTGTCCAACCTTTGAAGCAGGTCCATTCTATCCCCGCGGGTGAAATTGCTTGTGAATGCTTTTTAAACGCTCTTTATCGACGTGCGTATAAATCTGCGTGGTGGCAATGTCCGCATGACCCAGCATTTCCTGCACGCTGCGCAAGTCCGCCCCATGTTCTAATAAATGCGTGGCAAAGGTATGCCTTAGGGTGTGCGGTTTAATATTTTTTTTAAGTCCGGCCAAGCGGGCATGCTGTTTGATCATCCCCCACACACTCACCCGGCTCATTTTCTTGCCCTGCTGGCTGATAAACAAAGCGTCAGTCTCCTTGCCCTTGAGCAATTTCGGCCGGATCTTCTGGCAATACGCTTGCACTGCCGCGCGGGCTTTTTTCCCGACGGGTATGATCCGCTCTTTGCTGCCCTTGCCCACGGCCCGCAGGAAACCGGCCTCGAAGTTGACACTGGTCATTTTAAGGTCGACCAACTCCGAGACCCGCAAACCAGCCGCATAAAAAAGTTCGATCATCGCGTGGTCTCGTTTGGAGAATTTGCCCCGGCCGGCGGCGGCCTGCGCCAACATCCCGTCGGTTTCTTTTTGGCTCAATACTTCGGGGACCCGTTTCCACAACTTCGGGGTCTCGACCAACGTCGTCGGATCTTCTTTGGCAAGATTCTCCCGAACGAGAAAACGGTGAAACATTTTAATGGCCGCCAGATTGCGGCAGATGCTAGATGCCGTAAGCCCGTGTTTTTTTAACGCATACATGTAATTGGTGATGTGGTCGCGGCTGATTTGCTCCGGCCGAGCAATGCCTTTCTCCTCCAAAAGTGCACGGTATCTTTCCAGGTCCCGGCCGTAGGCCATTAACGTATTTTTGGCCAAGCCTCGCTCGACGGAGATATAAGTGATGAATTCTTTGATCAGCGGTTTCATTTGGAAATGCCCACCAACGAGCCCCGCACTTTGTCAAACCGCAGCTTATGATACAGTTGCCGGTAAAAGGCGCGCAAATCACTTTGTAAGCGGGAAACGTTGCGCTGAGGCCCGGTTTGATTTAAGGATTCGGTGTAGTACGTCAAAGTTTGTTTTAACTTGTCCACTTCCACCTGTTTGACGGGCTGCAGCAGACTGCGCATACCATCGATATGGGTGTTGATTTGTTTGAGCGTGTAACCCGAGCGCTTCTCGGCATTTTTCTCCTTAAGCAGGGTGCCTAAGTCGGTGTGCCACACCTTGACCATGGCATAATGGTGCTTATACATTTGCTGGGGATTATTTTCCGGGGCCGGGTATTCGATGGGTTCCAGCACGGGGATGAAATTCCTGTCTTCGAGTTGGGCCCTCTTTTTTTGACGGGTGAATTTCTTGCGCAATGGTTCGCACGAACACAACGACATGCTCATGGCCAGTAAAGAAAAAATCAGTAGACAAGTTGTGTGTGTACGGTGTGCATTACGCATGGACCATCTCCTCAAACTGTTTTTGACTCAGCACAGCGACGCCCAACTGGCCGGCTTTGGCATATTTTGATCCGGGGTCGCGGCCGACCACCAAATAATCCACCGCTTTGCTGAGCGCTCCTACCACCTTGCCGCCCTGGGCCTGCACCATTTCTCCGGCTTTCTGACGGGAAACGCCCTCCAACTCGCCCGTGAAAACAAATCTTAAATTCTTCAGGCGGGTGCCTTTGGGACGGGCCAAGGGTTGGCTAAAATTGACCCCGGCTTTTTTAAAACGTTCCACCAGAGTTTTCGTTTTAGGCAAACGGAAAAAATCCACCAGGGATTGGGCCGTCACCGGACCAACATCCGCGATGTCCTGCAATTGGTCTACGGTGGCCTGCATCAGCGCCGGCAAAGCGCCAAACTGCTCTGCCAAGACCGCGGCCGCTTTCTCGCCGATGTTGGCAATGCCGAGTCCATACAATAATTTGGCAAACGGCTTGGCCTTGCTCTTGGCAATGGCCTGGATCAAATTCTCCGCCCGTTTTTCGGCGAACAATTCCAGCCCCAGCACATCTTCCTTACGTAAATAATAAATCCCCGCCAAATCTTTCACCAGGCCTTTGTTGAGTAATTGGCCCACCACCGCCTCCCCCAGCCCCTCGATGTCCATGGCGGTGCGGGAGGCAAAATGCACCAGCGCCCGCTCGATTTGTTTTGGGCAGGACGGGTTCATGCACCGGTAAGCCACATCCTCGGCTTTTTCTTTGACGATCTCACTGGCGCAGGCAGGACAGGTTTTGGGCACGGAAAACTCTTTGCGCCCGGGCTTTTTCTCGACCACTTTAATGATTTTAGGGATAACATCCCCCGCTCTCTCCAAAAGGACTCGATCGCCGGCACCGACGCCTAAACGTTTGACTTCATCAAAATTGTGCAGACTGGCCCGGCTGATGGTCACTCCGCCGCAGGCCACCGGCTCCAGTTCCGCCACCGGGGTCAGGGTGCCGGTGCGACCAACGTTGGCGATGATGTCACGGATGGTTGTCGTGGCCTGATAGGCCGGAAATTTAAACGCCACGGCCCAGCGGGGGCTTTTGTGGGTGTAACCCAATTGCTCTTGCTGCCTTAAGCCATTGACTTTAACGACCATGCCGTCAAATTCGTAAGGCAGGGCTGCGCGCTGGTCTTGAAATTTCTGGCAGTAGGCGATCACCTCGTCGATGTTTTTAAATAAACGGTTATGGGCATTGACCGGCAGCCCGTACGTTTGGGCGGCCTGCAAAAATTCCCAGTGGGTTTTAAAGCCGGCACCGCCCTCCAGCCGGCCAAAGGAATGCACTAGAAATTTCAATTTGCGCTGCGCGGTCAAGCGGCTGTCTAAAAGTTTAAGCGCCCCGCTGGCAAAATTGCGCGGGTTGGCAAACAACACCTCGTTGTTTTTCTTGCGCTCCTGGTTCATGCTGACAAAATCCGTTTTGTCCATGTAAACTTCCCCGCGCACTTCCAGCAGTGCGGGAAACTTGCCTTTGAGCCTCAAGGGTACGGAGTGAATGGTCTTCACATTACGGGTGACATCTTCTCCGGTGGTCCCGTCGCCGCGGGTGGCCGCCAAAACCAGCACGCCCTTGGCATACGTCAACGCGCAACTGACCCCGTCGATTTTTAATTCGGTTTCCAATTCAAATGTCTGCCCCGGCAATCCCCGCCGTACCCTGCCGTCCCACAATTTGAGCTCGTCGATCGAATAGGTGTTGTCCAGCGACACCATTTTAACGGCATGCCGGATGGTCGGCAATTCGCCGGCAACTTTTGCCCCAATGCGCTGGCTGGGGGAATCCGGCAGGACATATCGCGGGTATTGTTCTTCCAGAGCGATCAATTCTTTAAGCAGCGCATCATATTCCGCGTCGGCAATGGTCGGCTGATTTTCCACATAATAGCGGACATTGTGCGCCTCGATTTGACGGGCAATTTCCTTGATGCGTTCTTTAGGCGAGGTGCTTTTCATATTAATACGTGACCTTAAACTCGGAAAACTGGCCCCGGTCAGGAAAAAATTCCTTGGCCTTAGGAAGCGGCTGCAGCCATTCAATGTCCTTGTGGGTGATTTTTTCCCCATAATGCCGGTCGATTTTATACAGCAGATTTTCCAGGCGTTCGCGCGGCCCTTCCGCCATCATTTCCACGCGGCCGTCAGGCAGGTTCTTGACCCATCCATGGATTTTCAATTCGCGCGCCAGGCGCTGGGTGGTGAATCGAAAGCCGACACCCTGAACCGTGCCGGAGAAGAATACATGGGCTCGAACCATATATAAGTAGGGACAGCTCCCTATTATTTGTAGGGAGATGGTTTAAAAAATCGGGCCAGGACTATTTCGCGGGCCCCGCCGGTGTTCTAAAAATATGTCGGGGCGGACGGATTTGCCCCGGTGGCCTCTGCCACCGGGACTATTTCGCAGGCCCCTTTAGCTATCTAAAATAACATGGTCGGGGCGGACGGATTTGAACCGTCGACCTCTTCGTCCCGAACGAAGCGCGCTAGCCAACTGCGCTACGCCCCGTAATTTCCACAATCATAATAAAATTACATCTAGAAACGTTTCGGGAGCTGTGCAAGTTTCCTTAATCTTAATAGAACAACCTCAAGAAAAGCTTGCCGCCCCGCAAATTTAATTGCCTCCGGTAAAGGGTAAGTTTAGCACAATTTCGGAATAATGGAATTGGTTTTCGAACGGCGAGTGTCCAAAAATGTCCAAGAAAAAATGAGCCATTTACTGGGATAAAGAAGGCACCAGTTCGGAGACAGAAGCTCCTCGGACCTGCAGGTCCTTGATGGCAATGCCGGTAATCCTCTTTAGCTGAGGGGCTAAAGGCATCCCCCCACTGCGACCTACAAACCTGCTGTCAGAAGACAGCTCAACGATCTGGGTAAAATCAATACCACCATACTCTAGCGCGCGCATGGCCCGATCAGGCCGGCGTGGCGCCGCCTTCACTAAATTCTCCAAGTTATCGGGAAACGACTTTTGCTTGTCATAAGGAGTTATGGCTTGTGGGCCGATCAGGAATTGCAACACCGAGTAAATAAACTCTTCGGAATGAGCAAACCGCCACTGGTATGATTGCAATTGGCGCAGGGTTTGCCAATTGAAGGCGCTTAAAATCGGATAAGGATCCACCTTATTTTTTTGGGCCGTGATGACAAACATTTTAACTGGCAAACGGGCCAGCGAATGCGGCTCTCTTACCTGGTTAAAATAGTTTTCCGCGCTGGTTAGACGGGCGCAGGCGGGGCACAGAATTTCGGATTCTTTCATAATTCTTTCGGCAATCACAGGACCGCCATAGGCATCCGCCACCCGGTCAGCGATAAACTCATTTGCAGCGATGAAGTGTACCGTGTTAAAAAGTTGTACCCCCCGGGTCAGCCACGCAAACAAGTTATGACCAATTTCATGAGCAGCAACATCCTCCAACTCATAAATATCCTTAATCTTGAGCATAAGCGCGAAACCAAATTCATAGTCGGACGTGGCATTCTCATAAGCAACCGAAACATTCATTTTCGATCGCATGGTTTCTGCAAGAAACCGAAAAGTGGGAACATCAACAAGCTGCATTTTATCCTGGAGCCTCAAAAGCACCGCCATGTATATTTTTAACATTTCTTCATTACTGGCCTTGGCATCCATCCCCCGAAACTTCTTCCTTAATTCCTCAATGCCTTGAGTCCGTACATTAAGCAAATATGCCTCCGCTGAGCCAACCATGGTCCTGAACTCTGGAGAATCAAAGCGTTCGAAGCTATAGATGTTACTGTAGGCAAAAGACTTTTCTCCGGTAATGGTCTTCGCCACCGCCGTTTGGGCGGCTTTATTACCTAATAATGCCAATAAGCGAACATATATAGGGTGATCGTTTCCTGAGGGCACCTCGAGCTTGGAAGCCAAAGACCGCAAAGTATCCGGAAGCTTAACAGTGTCGTCCAAGAGTGCCTTCGCAGCGTTTTCACTAATCCTTGCGAACTCTAACTTCATTTTAAAGGCTTCAACATTCCCCAGGAACAGCAGCTTTTCAGCCTCCCACTCTGCGGCCTCGGTTGTTGATTTCATTTTTAAATAAGCTGTGATGGTATTACGATCTATCCTTTGAAGGATGCCGAGCAGATGTGAATCATTTAGTAGACTGCGGGGCCCTTTCAAGAACGCTTGTCCGAATTTATAAATGGTAAGGAGATTGTCAACAAAGCCAGGGTGAAGATTCAAAAAGGCCATCACTCGCTGCTCCCCTTGTGGGTGTCGCGTATAAATAAGCCTCGTTAAGAAATAAAACTGGTCCTCTGGTTTGCTTAATCGGCTTAAAATCGTGTCGAGATTTGTAGTGGGCAGAATGTACTGCTCAAATTCAAAGGCCGAGTTACTCTCAACAAGGTTAAGAATCGGCAGTGAGGTTGACAATAATCCGCCGATTAGTTGCTCAATAGGAATTCCTCGGTCCAAATGGGCCTTCAGCACGTACATTTTGACACGCCAATTCGACTCGCTGTTTAGGTTGCCAAGAGACATTGACGGCAAGGCCAAAACTTTGGCTTGGTCCTGAGCATAAAAGGAATAAATAATAGCCGCTTGGGTATTTGACTGCATCCGAGACTCAATGAAGGGCTTCCAAACTTCCATGCCCCTTTCTTTGGCAACGCTTTTAAAAAATTCCATCCCATCCCATAAGTCCCCTAAGAAGAACTCAAAAAACGGCTCAATTAAACTGTGAACTCGCTTCTGGGTTGTGAGATCCCAATTGTTTTTAAAAGAGGCGTGGAACAAATACCCATAGTATCTGAGGTCCTTTTGCTCCTTGAAGCCAGCCATCTCTAATCCGATTTGTGCTCTGCCCTGTTGGGCCAAGCTAATGATTTCTTCAAGGGCTTGCTTGTCGCCCTTGTTGGCTTTTTCGAATAAGCGTTGTCCCTCTAAAATTTCAACTACACGCGGATCGACCTCTCGCAATTTATCGAGAGCCCTTTGATGTCCCAAAACCGCCAAAAGGCTCAGGGCGGACGTGTGGTTGGGTAAGGCATGATTTAAAAAGTAGTCGGTACGCAAAAGCTCCTGAATCGCTGAAGTCGCTTTGGCTTCCTCAATGTCCTTTGTTGAAAGGTCTAATTCTTTGTCTTGAAAATTAAAAAGCACTTCCATGGCTTCCGTTAAAACTTCTTTACTCGAGGTTTTTCTAAACCACCCGAGCAGTACGTGAAAAGCCGCACTCTGGTCTTTGATCGCCAGACGAACGCGGTGAGGATCAAGCCCTTCATAGTTGATGCTCTCAAAGGCGGCAACGGCGGCGTACAAACCACGGTAGGCAAGGGCCTTCAATACGCTTTGCACATCTGGATTGGTTAAGTCGAATCCTTTTAACAAAAAATAAGCGGGGAGCATCTCCTGTCCTTGAAATAGTGGCTTGCCTTCTTCCAATTGCACCGTCATTAGTTTTAAGGCTTTGCCCAGGTATGGATCGTCTTGGGAGCCTTGGGACGTTACCACATACTCAAAGGCCACTTCCGCATCGCCACGGTCAATCTGTCGCCGGGCGAATTGGATAGCTGACGGGTTGCCAAAGCTTAAAAATAACCGCCGAAAATTCGCTTGGGTCAAGGGAATTTTTTGCGTGTTAAGATCCCGGATGAGATAAAGCGCCTCCTTCGCAGCTTCATCGTTGGTATTTTGAAGGACTTGAATAAGGAGCATCAGACTCTGTAGTTCCCCTCCCTCGGCTTTAGCAGCAATGTCATGAATCGTTTTCGAATCGATGCCTTGGAGAGAAGCGGAAGACGGCACTTGATTTGGGAGGGCTTGCCCATTTGAGGATGAGGGAGAACCGGCCAACAACGCGAGCGTTACCGAGATCACTTGAAACGTCGACCCGGCGGAACGAAGGACCTCCTTTAAACTCACCATGGCATGATTGCGGTTGACCAGAGACCGCAAACCCTTCCAGTTGATACCTCCGGAAAAATATTTTCGGGGGACCAATCGTTGGGTTACAGGATCCAAGTCCTCTTGAATGAAGTTAAACGACCCTTTCTTAAAGGCACGGACATATTGCTGATAGATCTCGCGGTTGACCGAAAAAGTATTTGTATTAATGCCCTCGACCTTATTCTGGTCGGCAACCGCCTGATTAAGAGTAGAACCCTTTAACTTTTCTTTATACCAGATCGCCAAAATTAAGGCGTGATAGATTTGCCTCAGCCTAGCAAACACCTTGCCTTCATTAACTTCTTTTTCTAAAGCTGGAAGCAACACCTTTCGCATAACGTCCAACGTCTCGGACATGTTTTGCGGGGGCTGCTGTTGGTTCGACTTTTGCCGTGCTTGATAGTCTTCATCTAACATCACCTTCAAGCGGCTGTTACTAATCCAGACCAAATTGTTTTCTACGACCACATCCGCCTTATCAGCTACAATCCATACCTTGTTAATTGTCTTTAAGGAAATCTGCGAATGGCCATGCTTGCTCTTGGCTTGAGTATAGACTTTCTGCCAAAATTCACGGCCAAGATCTTTTTGAGGGTTGACTAAGGCCGAGCTGATCTGCTTTAAGAGAAAATCTTCGGCCAGCAAATCGCGGCCCAACTGTGTTACACCCAAGGGAGCCGGCAGGAGCCGGTCCTTTTCAAATGGAGAAAGGTTGACCCAAAGGTCGGTATCGGGCGTGGTTACTCCGGCCAGAAAGTACTCGGCCAATCGCTCAGATTCTTCAGGGGATAGCCGTTGCGCGGAGCCGGCATTCTCAACGATAAATTCAAACTTAAAGGGATCATCCGGTGAAAATCTCAACCCCTTTAGGGAGGCAGCCACAAGAGGACGAGATGGGGTTAAAGCCCGCACGCCGGGCAAGGAAATAGGGGCGCCTTCAACACCTGTCAAGCCTGAGATAAATAGGATGAATACTAAAAAGATATGCATTGGTTTCATAGACGAGAAAGTATATCCGATGATTCGACTAAAATCCAGCGCCGCCTC
>JAKFXC010000032.1 GCA_021731625.1 Candidatus Omnitrophota bacterium | reverse complement strand
CGCGTACCGATCCCCGGGGTTAAGATCGACAAAATACGCCTTCATCATATTAACCCTATCTTTGATTTGATTAAACTCCTGCTGGTTCGTGCTGAGTTTGATCCTTCGACTTGTTTCAACTGCCAGCTTACCCCCTGGTATTTTATAAAAATAAGCAACCTCAAGCCGCTTTGGGACATCCTCTAGAGCATCTTGAGCTTGAAAATTCTCTTCGACATAAAATCCAGCTACAAAAACTTTCACAAGTAAATATGATTTAACCCCTAATCCCTTGAGCGCAAAAACAGTATTGTGCCGTTCAATCTTCTCCTTGAATGTTTCTCCATATATTTCGGCTGCCTCTACCGTAGATAAAGAATAACCGATCAACAGAAACATCATCACTAAGATGATTTTTCTCATGATTGCTCGTGCTTGATCGCCATACGAATCGCTTGCCGGCAGTCCAATAAATTCTGCGGTATAATTTCGCGGATCCTGTTATCGTGACAGACCACTCGATTTCTCAACCCTTCCGCAAGCGGACGAGCGATATAGGCGGGATACGGTGTAACAAGTGCTATCCACAAAGAACTCAAACTGGGAGTCAATAAAGGTACCGGGATGATAAAACGCTTGAAAGTCCCAGCTTCTTGGGCATAGATATCCATCAGTTGACGATAGGATAAAATGTCCGGTCCTCCGATATCAAAAATCTGACCTTTCGTTTTATCTGATTCCAAACAGCCAACCAGATAACGAAGAACATTTGTTACAGCGATGGGCTGAGACTGGGTACTGACCCAACGTGGAGTAATCATAATGGGTAAATTTTTAACCAATGCCCGCAGTATGTCAAAAGAAACACTACCTTTGCCGATGATCATGGCAGCCCTCAATGTGGTCGCTGGAACTTTTCCTGATTGTATAATATTAGAAACTTCCATTCTTGAACGAAGATGGTGGCTTAAATGCTTATCATCATCGCCCAGTCCGCCTAAATAAATAATCCTCTTTAATCCCGCGGATTCGGCGGCTTGAACCATATTTTGGGCCGCTTCTCGGTCAGCTTTTGCAAAATCTTTTTGCTGTGCATTCATCGAATGTACCAGATAATACACAACCTCACATCCTTGGCAGGCGCTTCTTAAACTTTCGATGTTCAAGACATCCACATCAACTAACTCAACATTTATATGCTGTGACCAATCAAGATCTTTTAATTTTGAAATAGCTCTTGCGCAGGCTCTGACCTTATACCCTTTATCTAGTAATTTTGGAACAAGCTGAGCTCCGATATAGCCAGAGGCTCCGAGAACTAATATTCTTCCTGAGAACATCCTATATCTCCTATATCTTCTTTGCCCGAATTTCCCAGTCTACCGTAATATGATCTCCCACCAAGACCCCCCCATGGTCAAGGACTTTATTCCAGATAATATTAAAATCTTTCCTGCGAAGGATCCATTTGCCTTTTAGGGAAAGATAGCCATCTGCATTCTTCTCAAGATTAAATTGAGAATTAAGATCCTTTTTGACTCCATGCAAATCAATGACTCCTTTGACCCAATAACCTTTGGTGTCTTTTTTAAAATCCTTCCCATCAAAAACAATTGAAGGATATTTCCCCGCATCTAACAACTGCCTTGAAATAACAATGTTGTCGCACCATTCACAATTAGAATGAATACTCTTAGTCTTAATTTCAAGACGTACCGACGTTGCCTGCTTTTGGGTATCATCGTAAATAATGATCCCCGAACACTCTTTGAAATCCGAATTGTACTTCCCAATAAGGCTGTATTTAATAGACCCTTTGATTTTCGATCGATCGCAGGAAAAGGCATACTGAGATTCAGCGAAGGATAAAGCAGTAAAGAATCCCGAAATAAATATTGAGAAAAAAAGATTTAATAATATTCTTTTCACTTATCACCCAAATTTTTATAACTGACACCCGCTTGTCTTTTAGGCCAATCTTCAAAAACATAATTCGGCTGAAGGAGAGCGTCGTTCTTAAAAGGAAACGTAGCAATATCGACCACCCCTGAACCGACCCTTGCCGTAGTCATAACAATTCCTTTCACAAAACCACAAAATATCCATACCAAAACGTGATATGTCTTTTCTGAACCCTTGATCCAATGGACTCTTATCTCTTTTGGAATTTCCACAGGGGCTGTTACTACATTGGTAATCCCCCGCCCCAATTTGTGGATAGCTTCGCTAGCAGCAAAGGAATTTGAAACACAGATAAATGTTAAGAAAGTAGTCACAATCATTCTTCTTCGCATAAAATCCCCCTGATCTTGCCAGCATGAGTGATCGCTTATTTGGCCTCGTAAAAATAGCCTGGGCTGGGCTGACCTGCCCTACTTGTTGAGCCAACTGTTGTGTAGTACTGATGGCTGGATTAACCAATGTGCTTGGATTGCTTCCGGTGCTCCAGCGTTCGATTAACACCTGCGATTTGTAAAGCGTATCAGATATTTCCCCATGCAGCAACTCATTGCGTAATTTGCCCTTAAACGATTCAATATCTCCGTTCTCCCAAGGGCTTCCACGTTCAATTGCGCGAGTTTCCTAAGCCATATTAGCGATATGTTCACCGTGTGTCATGTACACTTGCCTCCGGCGACCACACATCGGTGGTAGTTAGCATCAAGGCCTCCGTTTTAGGAGGCAAACCCGCCCAAGTTAAATCGTCTAACGTGGCATCCGAACATTCAGACTCATCATAAGCAACTCATGTCCTCATCTTATCCCTCCCTTAAGGTGCTTTGTTCAAAAGCTTCAGGACCATCCAGACAAAGACTCCCGTTAAAACCAAGTTAAGTGCCAAACTTAACATGGCTAATGTACTTATATAACCACCAAAACCATACCCGATTCCTATAAGCACGACAGCCGCCCCCACCTCTCCTCTTGGAAACATGGCAATGCTTAAAGCAAATCGTTCGTTCAAGGGAACATCTTTGCGGTAACACAAAACGGGGAAACATTTACCTAAATTGGCTAAAAGCGTCAATAAAAGGACATGGCCTATGGTTTCCCACACAGATGCAGCTCCAATTGAAATCTTAGGAAAAGAAAGGCCAACGAAAAACATAAACAAACCTTTAATAGCCGTATCCAGGTTAAGAAATGACTTACTATGAACGGTTGTTGCCTGGGACTTGTGCTGAAGGATTAAACATCCGAGCATAAAAGCAGGAATAAGAACTTCGAGGTGGATATTCACGGTACTTTTCATCAGAAAAACAACTCCTGTTAAGATAAAAGCGTAGAGCAAAATCCACCGTTCACCAAGGGGCCAGGAAATAGAATTCTGCCAGCGAAAAGAAGCAGATAACAACCCCGCAATTAGAGCCAGAAGCATGAGGGAACCCCAGTTAAACCCTTGAAGGACAATCTCAAGCGGGGTCAATAACAGGATCACCACCAGATCATCTAATACCGCCAATGTACGCGCCTTTTTAAAAAGCCAGGTAGCGCTCAAGCCCGCAGCCATCATCATTGAAAAAAGAACACCCGCCGAAGTTGGGGAGCTGGAAAGACCAGAAATTAAAGCAGGCTGCCAGGATTTTTGAATAAACACAAAAAAATAGATAAACCACAAAATGGCGGGCAATGCGGCAGCAGAAAAGGCAACAACAGCGTCCCACCTATAACTGCTTATCTTTCTCTTATCGTCAGAGAATTCCAAGCCAACCTCGATCATAATGTAAGCTAAACAGACCGAAGTCATTAAACCGAGGGTATTTCTCCCCCCTGACAAGTCAAAAACCTGCCCAGCTATAATCCCTGATATTAAAAGTAAACAAAAAATAATGACCATAATTCCCTCATTCTTATTTATTACAAAAGAAAAGACCGCCCTCTGATTTTTCCATCAGATGGCGGCCCGACCATCAATAAAAACCTCTGGAAACATTTCCAGACCCACTTGATAATAACAAAATTAAATCAAAGCACAAGGGATTCCAACAAGGTTAGAACCTGCTTGCTGCCCATATGCCCAATTGAGACATAAATGAAGAAAATGTAGTAAATCCTCCTAGAATCCCCCCTGTCAGGAATATGCGCACATCTGGCGACAACATCGGCCTTTCTTCCATCAGGACTATCAGTAATCCCAACAAGAAATCTGCACCCAGCAATGTGTGCATCAATCCTGAGAGGCAATACCTTGCAATGGCGCCTGTTCCTCCCCCCAAAATAAAAAACTCCCACGCATTCCGACACCGGAAACGTAGGAGTCATCAGCCACGAAGATCTGGGCAGTCCATGGCGAACTCCATCGCCTCAATTATTTAATTCATTGTACTAAGGGATACCCCCAGCTGCAATGAGGAGGTCAACTTGTTTAGTAATCACTTCCTTGCCAAGTCTACCCGGCTCTTACTCTTAAAATGAAGTTCAACCATCGCCTGCCATGCAGAATTTTAGGGGGAAATAGGCCGCCATTAGTTTTGGTCAACACAGCAAGGCTTGCTGCATCCGACGGGGCACGTCTTCTTCATTGCGCAACAACCACTTAAAACAACAAGGGCAACTAACATGATAAGATAACGCATAATGTTCTCCCTTCTTTTGATTGTTTTTATTTTAACAACATGCTTTAAGCTTTTGAACGGTCCGATCACGCCGACTCTTCTGTATTAAAAATTCTCTCAGAACAACTGCGTGGTTTAATTTCACTTCTTTCGCGGCAAATAACAGCGTTGTTGTTCGCTCTCCTGATAAGAAGCTCTTAAGCTTTTCCGTATCCGCCTCATTCACCTGAAGCTCCTTTAGATACCTTATTCGGAACTCCTGCCATTTTTTTGGATCATGGCCAAACCATTGACGCAATGATGTTGAAGGGGCTATTTGTTTCATCCATACATCTACCGCCGCCTTTTCTTTGGAAAGGCCTCGGGGCCACAACCGGTCAACCAAGATTCTTAGGCCATCTGATGGCATTGACTGATTATATATACGCTTAAGAACTATCTTCATATATAAAGGTCGCTGGAGGAGATGGTTAGAAACCTGTTTTACACCTAATTTTTGTCTAGAACACCTACGACTATAAACGACACTAACATTAAGATCAACGAAATAACAAACGCGGAAACTGCATGGCTCATCCTTTTGTCCCGCGATAAACAATAACCAGAAATCCCAAAAATTAATGGAACCAAAGCAGCCCCTATCAAAAATTCTATCAACCACTCGCCAAGAAAACAACCAAACCCTTCGCAATGATATTCATAAATTCCGATTCTGCGCAAAATATCAAAATGTATGCAATATGCAAAGAGAGCCGCGACTATTGCAGCGGAAATTATGATGAGCGGGTTATACCTCATAAAAGCTATCCCCTCAAGAGCACTATTCTTTCATGACGCCTGCGCAATACGGTGCATAACTATTTCGGCCTTCGGCCTTTCAGCAACATTAATTCGGGTTACAGTGGGTGGCACCGAATTCACGCCTAACCCCCGGCAACGGAGCCCACAATGATAAACGGCTCCCGGCCCTCAGCCAGCTCATCCGGCAGTGGCGTATCCGGAGATGCGTGGGACATATCCTCCCCGCAGGCAAAAAAGCGCAGGTAGGGCCGGCGCTTGTGGGTCACGTGCTCCCGGATGGTGCCGGCAAGCATCGGGTAACGCTGCTCCAGCGCATCCAGAACAGCGCTCTGAGTCACCTTACCCTGAACATCAAGCACAACCTCATCCTTAACCGCTGCCAGTGTCTTTAAATGGGAAGGCAGAAGGACGCGGATCATTTTATAGTTTGCACCTCAACCGAAGACACCGAAGGAAGATCGCGAACGATCGCCTCCCAGCTGTCCCCGCTATCGACGGAGCCGTACACTTGCCCGCCGGTTGTGCCGAAATAAACCCCGCAGGACTCCATCGTGTCGACGGCCATGGCATCGCGTAAAATATTGACGTAACAGTCGTGTTGGGGCAAACCCTTTGTCAGCGCCTCCCATTTATTTCCTCCGGTGCGGCTGCGGTACACCCGCAGTTTCCCCTCCGGCGGGTAATGCTCGCCGTCACTTTTGATCGGCACGACATAGACTGTTTCCGGCTCGTGAGCGTGCACTTCAATGGGGAACCCGAAATCGGTGGGCAAATTGCCGCTGACCTCATGCCACGAGTCCCCGGCATCGTTGCTGCGCATCACATCCCAGTGCTTCTGCATGAACAGAACATTAGGACGCGACGGGTGCATGGCGATGCGGTGAACGCAATGGCCTACCTCGGCCTTGGGATCAGGAATGTATTCGGAACGCAGCCCCTGGTTGATCGGGCGCCAGGTCTTGCCGCCGTCGTCTGTTCGAAAGGCACCAGCGGCGGAGATTGCAATATACATCCGCGCAGGGTTTTTGGGATCTAAAATAACGGTGTGCAAGCACATACCGCCTGCTCCAGGAGTCCATTGCTTCCCTGTCTTGTGTCCCCGAAGGCCCGCCACCTCCTGCCAGGACTTACCTCCATCCTTGCTTTTGAACAACGCCGCATCCTCAACTCCGGCGTAAACCGTATCGGGATCGGTGAAGGATGGCTCCAGATGCCAAACCCGCTTAAATTCCCACGGATGCTGGGTGCCGTCGTACCATTGATGGGTGCTTAAAGGCTTGCCGGTCTTGGAAGATGTGTCGTAGACGAATTTGTTGCTTTCCCCTTTGGGCATCCCTTCTGCCGTGGTGGTTTTCTCGCCCGCCGGCGTGCCCGGCTGATGCCAAGTTTTACCCCCGTCGTCGGAGCGTTGGATCACTTGCCCAAACCAGCTGCTCGATTGGGATGCGTAGAGGCGATTGGGATCAACCGGGGAGCCCTTGATATGATATACTTCCCAGCCGGCAAAAAACGGTCCGGTGACAGTCCACTTTTTGCGCTTGCCGTCCGATGTCAGAATAAACCCTCCCTTGCGAGTGCCGACCAAGACTCTGACCTTGCTCATACCATCCTCCCTTATTCAGATTCCCACGGTATTGGACTTTTTGTCGCGAAAGTTTTAAGATAATGATTATAGAGGTTTAAATCATGAATCGCAATTTTGATTTTTCTGAAGATGAAAAGACCCGTTATTCCCGCCAAACCATCCTGCCCGGGGTTGGACCCGCGGGCCAAATGCGGCTTAAGAACGCCAAAGTGCTATTTGTGGGCGCCGGCGGACTAGGTTCAGCGCCGGCCATTTACCTGACGGCCGCGGGCGTTGGCACAATTGGCCTGATCGACGCAGACATTGTCTCACTCTCCAATCTGCACCGCCAAGTCCTTCACAACACCGGTGATATCGGTAAACCGAAAGTCATCTCCGCGTCTGAAAAGCTCAAGGCGCTCAATCCAGACGTACAGATTAGCATGCATCACATGCGGCTCACCGCCGACAATGCCTTATCCATTCTCACTGATTATGATCTCATTATGGACGGGACCGACAATCTCCCCTCGCGGTATTTAATCAACGATGCCTGTTTCTTTTTGAAGAAAATTTTTATCTTTGGCGGTGTCCATCAGTTTGAAGGGCAAGTGAGCATGTTCGGCCAAGACGGGCCCTGCTACCGGTGCATCTTCCGGGAGCCGCCCCCGGCAAATGAGATGCCCTCCTGCGCCGAGGCCGGTGTTATGGGCGTCGTGCCGGGGATCATCGGGCTTATGCAAGCTAACGAGGCAATCAAATGGATTTGTGGGATCGGCGAGCCGCTCTTGGGACGGCTGCTTATCCTCGATGCCCTGGCGACCCGCTGGCATGAGGTTAAAATCAAGAAAGATCCACAGTGCCCCCTGTGCGGACTCAAGCCAACGATCCACGCCCTCGAAGAATACGAGTGGCATTGCGACGCAACCGAGACTCAGACGGACGAAGTTATTAAGGAAATCGGGGTTGGAGAGTTAAAGCAATTGCGCGACCGGCAGCCCGAGCTCTATTTGCTCGATGTGCGCGAGCAAATAGAATGGGATATCGCGCGCATCCAGGGCGCTCATCTTAAACCAATGAGCAGCCTGCAACACAGCTTTGAAGAAATTCCCAAGGACCAAACCGTGTACTGTTTTTGCAAGGGCGGCGTACGCAGTGCCAGGGTGATTGAATTTTTAAAATCCAAAGGCTTTACCCGCTTGGTCAATGTTAAAGGCGGCATTCAGGCGTGGTCAGAAGAGATTGATCCGTCGGTCCCAACGTATTAATGAACCTGCATCGTGGCAAACTTCCCATCTTTAGTCGTTGGCTTGATCATAATCTCCACATCCCTGTCCCGCGAGAACATATAGTGCGGCAGCTTCTTTTTGTGTTAGGCCACGTTCCCGGATGATGTCAGCTAACCGTAACGTGACCTGCGCACGGGCCATGACCTTTTCGGAATGGGAAACTCCTATATCCTCAAATACACTAGCTGAGGGCAGCCGTAGGGTTGTTCTAGCCAACCAGTTTATCGTACCAGGCATGTGTCCCAACCGCCAGGGCACGATAACTTTTCCCTATCCTTACGGACCAGAAATCATTTGAAATCCTTTTCAAATGCAACGGTGGATGTTTATGGTCCGAGTTAGTAGGTTAAAATTTTCATCGACGAGCTGCTCGATAGACTGTGGTAGCTGGCGATAGCAGCCCCAGAATAACGCGTCTGCAAAATGCCTCATAATTCTGTCGCGGGTGTCAATCCTGGCCAGAATATCAGCTAAAGTCATCTTGGCTGTTTGATCTCAACCACTAGAAGCCTCACCACGGTAGTGCCGGTATTAACAGCCCAGTGAGTTTCGGCATCGATCCAAACCACGTCACCCACGTTCATCTCAACATCAGCCGAGCCGCCGGCTGCTTTAGTAAGTCTTAATTTCCCACCCTCCAAAACATTGACGAAATGGTCTGGATGCGAATGTTCGGCGATTTCTTGTCCCGGCTGGAAAGTCACTTCCATAACCCGGACACGGTCATTTTCAAATTTCAACTTGTACATATCCGGAGCGACTTCTAACGGGTCTGCGGAAAAAACCACACCCGTCAGAAAAACCGTGGCCATAACTAAAGTTAACATGAATGCCGCTGTTTTGTTCATACATCCCTCCCATTGTAAGGTTAAACACGTTTATAACGCTGTGCCCTTGTACTCTTTGGCCCCCACTCAGTCATCTGTACAGCCTTTGAGCTTAAGTTGTGTCCAGATCGGCATATGATCAAAAGCTGAGCGATCCATCACAAGCCCCGAATCATCCACTTCCATATTCCGACTAAAAATATGATCCAGCTTGCTCTTTTGACTTAATAAATACCAATGTTTGGAGGTCCAATGGACATTGGGTGTCGAAACCATAAAACCTGCATGCTGAAATTCGTTTTCAACATATTTCTGCGCCCTTCGCGAAAATGTATTGAAATCACCGGCAACGATGGCATACATGACATCATCGGGTATGCTTTCAAGGACGAAACGTGCCAGGTCGCGCTTCTTATACGCCGACAAATACGCATCGTCATGCAGGCAATACGCCCAGACTTCGTTCTTCCCCAGGTGCGCCTTGGCGCTGACCATGATGCGCTGCATTTGAGTCATTCGTCCCGGTGGCAAAACGTGTTTTGCGTGTTTTGATAATGGCCATCGTGACAGGATCGTGTTGCCGAAATCTTTATGGGTCATGACGTGGCGGATGCTCGGGTAATAAACATAACCATACCCAAGTTGATCAGCCATCTTTTGAATCCCTGGAAGGTCCATTTCTTGCAGACACACAAGATCAGCGTCTTTAAGGGTTTCGTGGCTGCGCAAAACCTCGATCGCTTGATCCACTTTTTGCGCATGTTCAATGTTATAGGAAACAGCTTTCAATACGATGCCTTGGTTGAGGTGTGATCGTTGCGGCGGGGCGGGTTTGCTGTAGACCGGCTGGTCGTGGTCGCCGTAGACGAAATGCCCTTTCCACACGCAACTACTTAAAAAAAAGATTAGAAAGATCGATGAACGCTTAATAAACAGCATGTGATTAAAATTAACCTGCCGCCTCGGGTGAAGCTTGAAGGCATTGCCCAATTCTTGTGCCGCGACTTGGGGTCAATTCTTGGGTTATTTGAGTCATATTATTCTCCCATTTATTCTATTACATATTTAATAATGGTGTCTGTCGCAGAGAGCGACAGACCCTTATTATTTTTTAACGCAGTTTCACCGGCTTGCTTCTCTTAGCACGAACTTTGATGTTGATGATCTCCACAAATACCGAGAATGCCATCGCAAAATAAATATACCCTTTGGAGATGTGCTGGCCAAACCCTTCGGCAATGAGCATCACCCCGATTAAAATCAAAAAACTCAAAGCCAGGATCTTGATGGTTGGATGACGATGGACAAATCCATTAATGGCCCCCGCAAAACACATCATGAAACCCACCGCAATCACGACAGCGATCACCATAATGCTCAGCTGATTGGCCATGCCGACGGCGGTGATGACAGAATCCAGCGAAAAAATAATGTCCAACAAGAGAATCTGGATGATGGTCCCCATAAAAGAAACTCTCTTCTTCCCTGCCGAAAAATGATCCTCTTCCCCTTCGAGTTTCTCATGGATTTCATGCGTGCTTTTAGCCAAAAGAAAAAGGCCGCCGCCGATCAAAATGATGTCGCGTCCGGATATTTCATGCGCCCATATTTGGAATAGCGGCTGGGTCAGCTGCATCACCCAGGTGATCGAAAACAGCAGGCCGATGCGGATCAGCATGGCCAAGGTCAAACCCACCTGGCGGGCCTTGGCCTGCTCTTCGGGAGGCAGTTTACCTGCCAGAATCGACAAAAAAATAATATTATCAATCCCCAGAACAATTTCCAGGGCAGTCAACGTGACGAGAGACATCCAGGCCTGCGAATCCGTTATCCATTCGAACATTGGTGCTCCTTAAGATGAATGCTGTTATGTATCAAAAGCCTGAAAATATGCAAACTTATGTCCTTTAGCGGTCAATCCATCAATTCCTGTAAAATGGCCGTGGTGCTCTGTTCCTCTTGGCCCCGCAAAAATTTAATATTGATCTTGTCTCCGGCGTTCTTATCCTCCAAATATTCGATCAGATCTTCGTTGTTTTTGATCCGTCGGTCATCCAGTGACATAATGACATCCCCATAAATAATGTCCCCCTTGAAATCTCTTTGCGTTGCCCGCAGTCCTGCCTGGTCCGCGGCCCCGCCCGCTTGGCTTTCAAAAATCATCGGCCCTTTTAGCCTTAACCGTTCCCGGACATGGTCCGGCACCAGCACCAGGCCCAATCCCACCTTTTTGATCTTCCCAAATTGTATCAACTGCGGCACAATCCTTTTGACCGTGTTGACTGGAATAGCAAAGCCGACCCCAGCCGAAGCCCCCGACGGGCTGTAAATCATGGTCGCAACACCGATGAGATTCCCCGAGGAGTCCAGCAGCGGCCCTCCGGAATTGCCGGGATTGATGGCCGCGTCTGTTTGAATAACATCCTGAATCTTGCGGCCGCCAATCGAACGCATGGACCGCCCCAAAGCGCTGACCACACCGGTGGTGAGAGAATAGTCAAGGCCGAACGGATTCCCGATCGATATTGCCCTTTGCCCTACCCTAAGGTCTTTGGAATTGCCGATAGGAATGGATTTAAGCAATTTCTCCGGGGCGTTGATTTTTAGAACCGCCAAATCATGGTCGGGTGAGACCCCCACCACCTTGGCTTCATAAGACTGCTGGTCCGATAAAAACACCTCAATCTTATATGCTTGGTAAATCACATGAAAATTTGTGACAATATGGCCTTGGTTGTCCCAGATAAATCCCGACCCTGCCCCCTGAGGCACCTCATACAAATACGTAGAAAACCAATCCCACTGCAGGGACGCGTTCTTTATAAAAACAACCGACGGAGAATACTGTTCAAAAACTTTGACGGTCGATTCTTCCTCAGGATCGAGAGCCGCTTGGAGGGGGAATGGCCATGATAAAATAAAAATCCCCATGGCACACAATGCTGTCATTGTCCTGGCAGGCATATTAAAGCCGTTCATTTTTGTAAAATGAGATGAATTTATCAGCGATCAATCGATTCCCCGCCCGGTTCCAGTGGATATCGGCTTTGATAAAATATTGGTTCAAAACACGCTTGTGGCAATTGGAATCACAATTCTCCGGAATAAAATCGGGGAAATAATTTAGAAATTGGACGTCTTTCTTGCGGGCGGCCCACGCTCCCCAATACGAAACTTGAATGGAGTTGATCTCGTTGCGGACAATTTGGTCAGGCCAAGGATACACGGCCACGGTCAATTTGATGCCGTGCTCCTTGAGCAGGCTGTACAGCCTATCCATGCTCTTCTCCATGTTGGACAGCCCTTTTTCTCCGTATTCCTTAAAGATTTTGGGGTCCCCCGTCCATAAGGCCCGGCTCTTGTTGAGCCGTCCGAAATTCTCATTGGCAAAGACCCTTTTAAACCTGCCGTCGAGCTTATACAAAAACATTTCGTAAATGTAAAAAACGCAAATCGTGTTTTCTTGTAAAAAATCGGTGAAGTTCTTCTTCTTTTTGGTTTCATCGATGGGAGAAACCTCTTGGACCTCGCCGGCGTCGTTCAAATAATAACTGTCGAACTCGTCCTTGGCATCGGAAATATCGAGGAACACCACCACTTCATCGAATTTCAAGCCCACATCCTCAATCAAATGCTTGATCTTCCTCCAGTAGATGATGGGCGAATAACTGACCACGCCGGCATTGAAAGTTTCAATATTGTTCTTCTCAAGCTCTTTGGAAATCATTCCCACAAAAGTATCGGCGTACGTCAAGCCGACGCCTTCCGTGAAAGAGTCACCGATGAACAGAATGCGGTGCTTGTCGGAAACGAGCGAAACCTCCCGGGGGGCAAAATCCTTAAAACCCATGGAATTGGTCGCAAAATCATACCGCCCATTGCCCCAAAAGCCTTTGAGCTGGGCGTTGGGTGATAACCCATGGTCGTAAATGTTCGACTTAATCCGGTAGATTTTTTCCCCGAGCAGCGCCCGGTTCCTGGGTGCCTCACCCCAAGATTCCCCATAGAGCAATTTGTAAACCTGGGCAGCCCCGAGGTCCGTGAGGATCATTAAAATAAAAATCAGCACGGGGGTGATGATCTTGGAATACCGTTCAAATCTATTGGCACTGCGCGTCATATACTCCCTTTGCCTCGAGTGCTCCTTTATGAATTCCGGTTACACTGGGTGGCACCGAACATGCGGGCCGCCAAGCGGGCCGAAAGGCCCGCGCCCAATAAGAACAGGGACACTGGTTCGGGGACCGCATGGATCGGATCCGGGGCATCGGAGCCGCGCACTCTGGCATTAAAATAGGTCTCCTCTTTCCAGGACAACCCCGACCAATTAAAGTTCAGATCGTTGCCGCTTTGGGTGAACCGGGCATTGTCCCAGCCCGCAAAATTTGTGTCGATATCGACGGCGGTAATGGGAGCGTCGATCCCGCTTAAACGCAGGCCGTTAAAGGATTGGTCCAAGGACCAGGTGCCGGTATAGAAAAAATCGGTAAAAAACCCGGTATCTTCGGGATTAACGGTATAGAGCCCGGTGGCGTAAGTCCAGGCATCGGAACCACCTGCCGCCACCACTCTCGATCCGGGATTTTCCCCAAAAGGCGCAATGGAGTCCTCAAAATAATGCCCCAATTGGATGGTGTCCCCGATCAAGAAGGCGTGTGACAAATTCGGGCCCACGATCACCAACATCGCCAAAAGGATAAGAATGCGCATAATGCCTCCTTGCCTGATATTAATCACTTTGCTCTTTCCCCTTCTTCAACGAACGTATCTCGACCAACGCATTGTTCACAAAAAATAATTTCTGGCGAAAACTGTTTGGCCCAAAATCATACACCCATTCATCTTTCATGATGGGCTTTTTAAGTTCCTCGACAAATAAATAATTTCCGTCTTTCCGGCGATTGATGCGGACATCTTGTTCATAATTTCGCCGGGTATATTCTGGGGGCCCGTATTTCATCGCCACCAACGCCTTCGAGTCGCCCTTTTCAACAATCGGATGGTTGCGTGGGTGTTTGGAAAAACCATAGCCGCCGATTTGAATGGACACCAAGCGGCTGTTTTCAAAACGCAAAGTCTGGATGAAACGGCTGGGCCCAAAATTATAGGTCCATTCTTCAATACTGATCACAAATGTCCGCTCCGTGATGCGTTGATAATTTTGGTCTTCCGGTTCGGCCGGGGCGTCTGTTTTTTGATCCGATATTTTTTGACCCGGTGTCCTTTGATAGGTCTTGACGGTCCGTTCTTCCTCGAGCACATCCACAAAGGAGGGCGGGCCGCACACGTCCTCCACGTCCTCTTTATCATCCCAAAGGGAAACCAGCCGGCCACCGCAGCGCATCGTGGTGCTGTGTTGGGCCAAACAGGTTCCTTCCGATAACAAAAAAACGACAAGAAGGTAAATAAACGTCCTCATGCCTCATAACCATATTTCTTAAAATCTATCCCCAGCTCCCTCATGTCGGTTTTCATGGGCCCGTGAAATCCGAACGGTGTCTCCGCAAAAAAAGCATCGACCATTTCTTGCTCGGTGACCAGGGCCCGGTTGGCTTCTGTTGCCAGACGTTCCGCCTTTTGGGATATTTTCTTCTGGGCAATGTCCCGCAAAAAAACCGGGACTTTGTGGATCATCTGTTTGAAAGTTGTTGCGGTTGCCGGGTCCCAATCCATTAGGCCCCCTTGGCCGCATGTTTCTTCAAATCTTCCAACTCGATGATTTCCAGCGCCGACGCGTGCGTGGAGGATAAAATGACTTCCGGAGCTCTGCCCGCCTCAAAAGCTTCTTGCCAGCGTGCGGCGCACAGACACCATTGGTCGCCGGCAATCAGGCCCGGAAAATCAAATTCGGGATGAGGAGTGCTGAGGTCGTTGCCGGCCTGCTTAGAAAATGCCAAGAACTCGTCGGTGACCTTGATGCAAACCACATGGCGTCCGAAGTCTTCCTCACCGGTGTGGCAGTACCCGTCCCGGTAAAACCCGGTCATGGGGAATTTACAGCAAGGTTTCAGCGAACTGCCCAACACATTGGTGGATTCAAAAGACACCGCCCCTCCTGTTATGGCCTTATTTTGGATTTGGCCGGCATGCATAGGGCCATGATTAAGTACAGCAACAGCCCGAGCCCTTTAAACAGGCAAAGTCCCACAAACATGATTCTAAAAAACACCGGGTCCACCGTATAATATTCCCCTAAACCAGCGGCCACTCCCAGCCATTTGTAGTTCATTTCCGAACGGTAAAGTCTTTTCATAGGAACACCTCATTCATAGGTAATGGCGAATTATACCGTTTTTTCGACCAAAATAAAATTAATATTTCCAATTGCCAAAATCTCTACCCATTATCATACTAATTGTGAAAAGCAACCTCTCAACTTTAAGGAGCTCGCAATGGTCTTATCTAAATCAAAAGGATTTACTTTGGTCGAAATCATGATTGTGGTGGCTATTATTGCCTTGCTGGCTGCCATCGCCATCCCTAACCTGCTGCGGGCCAAACTCAACGCTAATGATTCTTTGGCAAAATCAACCCTCAGGGCCGTTTCTACGGCCAGTGAATCTTATGCCGTCACTAGCAATGGAAATTATCCCCTCGATATCACCTCCCTGACCGGAGCCAGCCCCGCCTTTTTAAATACCCCCTTCTATTGCGGGTTGACGATCAGCGGCTACGTGTACACCTGCTCATTCACCATCGCCAGCTACACCATCGTCGCCACACCGGTTACGGTGGGCACGACCGGCACCACCACCATGAGTATCAGCACCGGCGGGGTCTTACTGCCTTAATTTGGGATGTTTGGGATTGCGGGCGGCAGGATTATTATCTGTCTTTTCTAAATAATCCGAACAAAGACCTGCGTTTAGGAGGTTCTTCCAATTCTTCTTCCGTTTTAGAAAACTCTGATTTTGCGCGGGTGAATTCCTCTTCCAACTGCTTTTCATCAATGTCAATGACAGCTTTCACCTCTTGGCTCTCCGGCGGCAAAGGCACGGCGGGTTCTTCCACCCGTTCTTCCACCGGTGCTTTCACCGGTGCTTGGACCGGTTCTTTGACCGGTTCCTTGATCTGTTCAATGGTGTAATCGTCCTGGGCATCTGCTTGGTCCGGCATATAGGAGCCCATGGACATAGCAATAACCACCGGCATAAACGATTCCTCATCCACCTCCCTATTGACGTTGTCCTTGACGGTGGTGCCGATGTCCTTGGTTTTAATCACAAAACGCAGCCGGTCCAGGCGCTGGGGATCAATCAATGTGGGCGAATGGGTGCTGAAAACAATCTGAGCGTTGCCCGATGACTTCGCATACAGAATTTTTAAAATATCCTTTTGAGCTACCGGATGCAAGTTGATCCCCGGCTCATCGATCAAAATCACGGTGGATTCATGGTCTTTAAAACGATTGAGCCGCAAATAAAACGACAAAAACCATTGGAACCCTCTGGAGCGTTGTTCGACCTTAAAAAAATCCGTCCCTCCGATTTCTTTAATCCCAAAAAGCATTTTATTGCCCTCGGGGCGGGCCACGATTTCAATGTTGTTTTGCCCCCAATGCTTGAGAAAATCCCCGCTGACGGTGGCCGAAGAACGGCTGAGCATATTGATCCGTTTCTGAACGTCCTGGGTCTTAACGAAGGCATCGAGGTCCAAATCGGCAATGCGGGCAAAGTCCGTGACAATATCATTGCTTTTGGAGGATTCGACCGGAATTTCAAAAGGCAGGATGTCTTTAAAATCGCTGAAAAAAACAAACCGCGGCATGTGCTGCACCACGGCATGGGTGAACCTGGCCCGCGAGGTGAACTGGGCCCCGGCCGTGCTGGTGATCTTTAGAATGCGGTTGATCTCGTGCAGGGTCTCCACAATCTGGACTTTTTTGTCTTCTTCGGCGATAAAATTCAAACGGGACTTGATAAACCCCCGCAGCACCTTCAGGGAATTCTGGCGATGTTCCATGTTGTCGGTGCGGATCTCCGGGATGGAGCAGTTAAGCAAAGCATCCAAACGCTGCTGTTTTTCGCGGATTTGTTGCGACTCGCTTTGCTCCATCGGCGCGGCCGACGTTTGAGGGAACAGTTCATCCATGGAATCAAGCTTGATTTTGTATTCTCCCGAGGATGATTTGGTCAGGCAAATCCCCTCCTGCAAAATTTTAGGCCACAGTTCGTCGCTGACCGTGATCTGGGATTCCTCCATGATGCTTTCCAATTCCTTGGGGGTAAGGCCAAAGGTTATTTCCACGCTGGGTTTCTCGCCGGAATGCAAAGGAAAAGCGGTTTCGGGAAAATGCGCGTCGCGGTCAAAATCTCTTAAAGATTCCAACAGCGCGGTTTTGCCGGACTCGTTCTTGCCAATCAACACGGCAAAATCTGAAGGAAGGCGCACGTCACTACTGTCCACGATGGATTTATAATGCAATACACGGAATTTTTTGATCTTCATAGCCAACCTTTCTTAACGCATCCAACTTTTAATCTTTTGCTGAATGTTTTCCAGGACGCTGCTTTGCAAACCCTCTTTGATGCTATTAAGGTCGATGTTCGCCAGGCCGGCAATGCTGGTCTTAGTCAAGGTCTTGAGGATCATCAAACGCACCAGATCGTAGGGACTTGTGATGTCGGAGAAATGTTCATTGGCGTTAAGGTTAAACTCTTTAACCATCGGCCCAGGGGTTCGACTATAGTCTTTATAAATGACTTGTCCAATAGCCAGATTAAAATCATCAATACGGAATTTGGGAGGCTCGCCTCCCGGCGGAGGTTTCAAGGCCTTTAAAGCGTCGATGTTTAAACCTTTGCCCTCCCGCACCACCATGAGCTGGCCCAGGTTGATGCGCAATTCGGGAAAACTATATTGGCCTCTCAATAATTCTGCGGGTTTGTAGGCGATAAAAATTTCTGGCATGTCCAGCATCACTTTATCCTGGAACCCAGCGGGGTTATACAATTTTAAGTCTTTAATGCTGATGATGGGCTTAAACAAATCCACGTTGAACTTTCCGATGTGCAGCTTAAGGCCGGTGACCGCACGGATGCCCTGCTCCATGCTCACTTGAATAAGGAAGTTCCTCGCAGCGACGAGCGCCACGATGAGTACCACCAGCCACACGATAAGGTTGCGCAAGAGTTTCATGCTAGATCAAATAAGATAAAGTCGGCTGTGTCTTCGGCAGTAAATTGCAGCTTGGTTTCCTGTTCAATGGCAGCGCCGTCTCCGGCCTTAAGCAGCAGGCCGTTCATTTTTAATTGGCCTTCCTTGACTTGCACCCAGACCGCCCGCCTTTTGTCCATTTTATAAACAAGATCCGCTCCTTTGTCAAGCAAACTGTCATACAAGAGGATGTCCTGATGTACGGAGACGGAATTCTCCGCGCCACTGGGAGACGCGATTAAGCGCAAGGTGTTCTCTTTACCGGCGGGGGCAAAATGCCGCTGTTCATAACTGGGTGGCAAATTCTTTTGGTCCGGCAGGATCCAAATCTGGTACAAATGCACCGGGTCCGTCTTGGAATGGTTGTACTCGCTATGCTGGACGCCTTTCCCCGCGCTCATGCGCTGCACATCCCCCAAACGCATGATCGACGTATTGCCCATGCTGTCTTTATGTTCCAGGGCGCCCTCCAACACCAGAGTGATAATTTCCATGTCCGTATGCGGGTGGGCTCCGAACCCTCTTCCAGCGGCAATGCGGTCTTCATTTATGACCCTCAAAGAATGATAGGCCATATGCATGGGATCGTAATAATCGGCAAAAGAAAAAGTGTAATGCGCTTCCAGCCAGCCGTGGTTGGCATAGCCGCGTTCTTTGGAGGGACGGATCGTGATATTCAATTTTTCCTCGCTCCTCATGAATGGATCTTACGAGGTAAAAGATGAGAACAAGGTTAAAAAAGAATGAAAACTACTTCTGATATGCAATGCGGTAAATGGTGCCGCTATGGTCGTCGGAAACCAGCATGGATCCATCCGGCAGCATTTCCAAATCGACCGGCCGGCCCCAGGGGCTTGGCTGGGGCTCGCCGTCGGTGAGCCACCCTTGCGCAAACACCTCATAACTGACCGCCTGATTGTTTTTTAAACGCACCAGGGTGATGCGGTACCCGAGTGGGTCTGTGCGGTTCCAGGACCCGTGCTCCGCAATAAAGATTTGCCCGCGGTACTGTTTCGGAAACATTTTGCCGCGGTAAAATTCCATGCCCAGGGAGGCTACGTGCGGCCCTAAGGCCATGGCGGCTGGCGTGTATCTGGAGCAGTCCGCGGTGGGTGCCACCTCGACATCCGCCACCCCGTTGCCGTGGCAGAATGGATAACCAAAATGCATGCCTGGCTTAGGCGCATGGTTTAACTCATCCGGGGGGAAATTATCGCCCAAGTTGTCGCGGCCATTGTCGGTAAACCAAAGCTCTTGGGTGCGGGGATCCCAATCAAACCCCACCGTATTACGAATCCCCCTGGCAAACACCTCCTGGTTTTGGCCATCCGGGTCCATCCTTACGATGGCGGCGTAGGGGTCATCGGATTGGCAGGCATTGCACGGCGCGCCCACCGGAACATACAATTTGCCATCAGGTCCAAAATGAATATATTTCCATCCGTGTCCTTTATCCGTCGGGAAGCGGTCAGAGACCAAGACCGGTTTTGGCGGCGGATTTAAGTTGTGTTCAATATCGTCAAACCGCCAGACGCGATTGACCTCAGCGACGTACAATGCCCCGTCTTTAAAAGCCACGCCGTTGGGCATTAAGAGACCGGTGGCGATCAAGTGTCTCCGATCGACCTTAAAATCCTGGTCGGTGTCGAGCAGCGCATACACATTCCCGGCCACCCGGGACCCGACAAACAAAATCCCGCTGGGGCTGAGCGCCATGGAGCGGGCATTCGGCACATTCTTGGCGTACACCGAGATCGAAAATCCCTTAGGCAGCTTGATGGCATCCAAGTGCAACTCTTTGCCGTCCTGGGCCAGCGCCGGTGGCACGAAGCACAACAGGACCGCAAATGCAACTAAGGCGATAGGCATGTGCCCTCCCCGCTACCGGGACGACCAAGGCCTTGGTCGACTTCAATTTTGAGGAAACCGTATGGTGCGAATTTTTCGCCTGGCTGTTTCAAATAAACGGCGGCAAGGCGGATCATGAGAGTTCCTTAAAGACCCGCTCAATGACGGCGGGGTCCCAGCCATGCTTGAGCAAATCCTTCTGCAACACTGCCCATTGTTCGCGGGACTTGGTCTGGCAAATCCCTTTCAAAAGCAGGTAATTAAACTGCTGTTGTGCATTAAACCGATGCTCCCAAGACCGCTGCTGGGTGGAACGATTGACCAGCCCCGCCACCACGGCAAACACGAGCGGCAGGCCCAGGACCGCGCAAGAGCTGAAGAAGTCAAAATCCCCGGGTTTAAATAAATACGGCATGGAGATCAAAAAGGTATCCATTAAAAAATGCGCCACAATCACCGTGATCAAGCCATAGCGCAGGTACGCGTACGCCAAAATAAGACCCAGCAAGGTCACTTCGACTCCGCGGAACCACATCGGAAAAATGGCATACCCGGAATGGCCAAACCCCCAAATCAGGGAGCTTAAAAAAACGGCCGCCATCATCGGCAAGCCGTAACGGCGGAAAAAATTGATGGCGAATAAGCGAAATGTGACCTCTTCCGTAAATGCCGCCTGAAAACCAATGAGCAGGGCGGTAAATGCCGGCACAATCGTCGTCGAACTTTGGTTGAGCCAGGTCAATTCGTTCCACACCCCGCAATGTTGATAGCCCATGTGAAAAATCCAGCCTTGGACCCCCAGCACCAGGGCCGCTAACGGATAACCTATCAAAACTTGCCTGGCCACAGGCTGGGTAAGGAAAGAAGACAAAATGGGTGCTAAAAAGCCGCCTAATTTCCTGTTCTTATCGCATTCAAAACGTAAAGATTCCCCTGCCAGGCCAGGCAGAATAAAAGCCAAGGCAATAAACAGCGGCGCCATCATCGACTTGATGAAGGCCCTGACCATAAAATCCAAAAATGACAGCGGGGTAGGATAAATATAGAAAAACAATTGGTAACCGTTGGCGATTTCGATGAGCATCAGCAGAAAAAACACCACGCCCACCTTAAGATAAAAAGATTTGACCATGCGCGGGACATGATGCTGTTTGCGGTTAATCAAAATCATGATGGCCATGGTCAGCAGCGCCAGGTACGCAATATGGAATACGAGGCTAAGGTTTTCGCCGGTCTCTTTGAGATTTTGAACATAACGCTCAAAGGCATCGGGGACCTTAAACCAATATTTGCGAAAATGCAGCACGTCCCCGCCGGAGAGGCCCACCGTGGTCAAGAGCTTGGCGCTGCCACCCCCCAATTTAGCTTCCCAGGGGATCTCCACCCCTTTAGCCTCCCAGCTAAACGTGTAATCCACGCGGTGGTCCAATTTTTTGACGTCCTCGCGGTGAAAGACAAAATTCTCCGCGTCAAAGCCGAAACTCTTTTTAAGAAATTCGAAGGCCTCAAGCCGGGCCTGATCTTTGTCCATCAAGGGACGCTCTGCCGTGTCCTCCACCTCATGATAAAAGGCGATCACTTGCCCGGTCTTGGAACTCACCGTGACCTTGAATTCTTCCTTTTGTTTCTCTTTAAAAAAACGCACCGTCCAGGAAAACAGATCATAATCGAGCTGGCGCAGCAGCTGCGAGGTTGCCTGAATACCCAATGTTCTTTGCAAATACCGGTCGCTGCCATCGTCGACATGAAACACGGCCGCGGTTTGGTAGTCGCTGGTGCGCACCCCCCGGTCGACCAAGAATTGCGTGGCGGTGCGGACCGCTTGCGGCTGTTTGACGGAAAGGTCAATTTCCTGATAGCGCGGCAGCGCAAAATGGATCCAAAGCGCAACCCCGGCGGCGGCCAAAACAAGCAAAACCGCAATTTCGGCAAACTTTTTCACACCCGTTCTCCGATGATACATTGATCCTCCGCCTTCACAAGCCGGACCGGAACCAGGACCCTGTGCAGGGCCGCTTCCGACTTGATCCTGATGCGGGCGTAATTGTCCGTCCACCCTGTCCAAAATCCTTGGGAATGTTCTTCGCACAATACCGGCTGGATGGTTCCAAGGAGCGACTCATAAAACATCCGGCGTTTGCGCCGCGACAGTTCCCGCAAAATCTGACTGCGGCGGGAAATGATGTTCGCCGGCAAGGTTTTTTGAAGCCGGCTCTGGGCCAACTGGCGCGGCGAATAACTAAAAACATGCAGATAATGCACCGGGGCCTCTGTCAAAATGTCCACGGTGGACTCAAAATGCGCCTCGGTCTCGCCGGGGAAACCAACAATGACATCGGTGCCGATGCAAAGGCCGGGGACCTTGCGCACCGCGGCATGGATAAAGGCATTAAATTCTTCGATGGAATATTTGCGTTTCATTTTGTAAAGGACGTCGTTATGTGCGCTCTGGACCGGAATATGCAAATAACGGCAGAGTTTGCCCTGCCCCATCCGCTCAAGCAACGGTTGGGGAATGGTGGTGGGTTCAATGGAGGAAATGCGGATGCGCGCCAACCCCTCCAGGCGTTCCAGGGCCCAGACCACATCCAGCAGCGTTTTGCCTTCATTCTCATATGTGCCGATATTGATGCCGGTCACAATTAATTCCTTATGGCCGGCCGCGACGAGGGCGCGGGCTTCCAGGACCAGGTCCTCGAAAATGCGGCTGCGGGCCCGGCCGCGGGCGTACGGGATTTCACAAAAAGAACAAAAGAAATCACAGCCGTCCTGGATTTTAATGCTGGCGCGGGTGTGCTGGCGGTCCATACCTGCGGTCGGCATGGTGAAAGGGGCCCTCTTAATCGTGGGGGCAATGACCGCTGCCGGGTCGGGATCAGGATGCTCCGCAATTACGCGGGCCAAGTCCATCTTGCGTTGGTTTCCGACCACCCAACGCACATTGGGCAAAGCCGCCAATTGCTCCTTTTGGATCTGGGCCTGGCAACCCACCAAGGCAATGCGGACCAGGGGGTTGTGGCGATTGATTTTGTGTACCAGCCGGCGGGTTTCGGCATCGCCCCCGGCGGTCACCGTGCAGGTGTTGATGACCACAAGGTCGGCAGGTTGCATCGCATCCACCACCTGGTAGCCGTCGGCCTCCATCGCATTCTGCAATGAGGCGGTCTCCGATTGGTTAAGGCGGCAGCCGAGCGTATGAAAAGAAACGGTCTTCATGAACCTCGTTACGCGTTTAATTCCGAGAGCTGCTTGATCCGCTTGAGCATATTGGGATGCGTGCTCAAGAGCTCCATCAATTTTTCCCCGGCGGACAGGTTCAACCGCTTGTTACGCAAGCGAAAAAGCTCATTGCTGTCAATCGTGCCGCTGCGGTCGGTGTCCACCGCTTTCAATTCCCGTATTTCATGAAGAGCTTTGGACGGGTCGTTTAAAAAAAACGCCTTCATGCCTTCCACTTGTTTGAGTTCCGCGGTCTCCGACAGACGGGCCGAGCCGTACACCAGCTTGTATAAGGCCGAGGCCAGGGCGGCAGGCTTATTGCCCAACTCAACGGAACCCTTGTCGGCAAAATATTCCCGGATACGCGACCCGTACATGACCAGAAGACTGGTAAGAAAATAAAAGAAAAAGGCCACCAGGCCGGCCATCGCCGTGTTGGACCCGTTCCGGTCACTGCGCCGGCCCCCTCCGGACCACATCAAATGCCAGGCCAAGCGGTACAAGATCATCGGCACCACGGAAAGCAAAGTGATGGTGACCATGTCGCGGTTTTTAATGTGGGCCAACTCATGGCCAAGCACGGCCCTTAACTCATCGTCGTCGAGTAGATTCATCAAGGCCTGGGTGACGCAGACCCTGCCGTCGCCGATGCTGCGTCCAAAGGCAAAGGCATTGGGTACGTGGGAAGACGACACACACACCTTGGGCATGGGCAAATTCCCCCGTTTGGCCAAGTCTTCAACCATCCCGTAAAGTTTGGGGTTTTCCGCCCGGGTGATGTAGCGCAGCTGCATGGTCCATTCGATGATTTTGGGGCCCATCATAAATTGCAGCCACATCAGGCCTACAGAAATGAGCAAATAAAAATAAAAATCATAAACCCCCAAGGCGGTGCCCATCATCACAATCGTCATGTAAACTATGGCAAACAGCGCCCCAATGAGCGCGTACATGCGTAATTGAAGTGACATAAACCTATCCTCTCTCCATAGCGGATGTTAACCAGCCCAGGCCTTGGCGAAAACCTTCGCAGGTCGCTTTGACCCTTAAATCAAACCATTGATCGCCGCTGTGGCCTTGGGCGGTGTATTCCTTAATCAAATAGGCGTTATTCTGGGCCGTCAATGGCTTGCGTTGTTCTTCCACTGGGACGATGGTCCCCAGGAATCTCTCCGCCTCAAAGGTGATTTCATGGCGCAGATACCGGCCCCCGTTCTGCCGGGCCGATAACAAAATCTTGGCCGGACGCTTAAGCGGAAAGGCCGTGCTGCCCTCCATGCCGTTGCGGATGACCATGGCCCCGGCAAACCCGGCGCGTTCCGAAATGGCCAGCATTTTTTCGCCGTAAGGCGGGTGAAACGCGGAAGTCACAATGATGTCTGCATCGACCGGCTTGATAAATTTCTCCAACGTGGCCAAAAACGGACGCTTGATGGTCTGATGCCGCAGGGAGACCCAGCGGTCCAGCGCCGGGGAAACTTCTGCCTGCCGCAAAAACCAGCCGTGGCGCGGCTTGGCGTAGTTTAAGTCGAGATTTCGGGCGGCAAAAGTGCCCGGCAAATGCGCTGCCACATCTAAAAGGTTATACACCAGTTTGGGCCCGCTGTTGCGGCCGACCATGTGGATGGCCCGAAACCCCAAGCGCTGCACAAAATCCGCCACCACCGGGGTCACCAGATAAGAGTGATCATTGCCGTCGAACGGTTCCGCGATCTGTACAATGGGTTCACCCGGCGGCGTGGGACCGCGAAACGCCGGAGCAATCGTCTCCTGCATGGCCTGCCAAATGCCGGCATATTCATCCTCGGTTTCATAACGCACCCGTAAATAACTGGCGATAAATCCCCGGGCGCCATCGCCGGGCCCGTCGGACAACAAAAACTTACCTAAACGATGGGCCGTTGCGGTGTCCAAGGTCTGCCCGTTCATTAAACGCAGGCACATCGCCCGGGCAAATTCCGGTGCCCCTTTGGTGATCGATTCCAGCTGGAGCGCCTCACCCAAGCTGGCCTCCTCGGCGGTGATGCCTTTGGCCATTAATCCGGCATAAAAAGCCCCCTCGGCCGCGGCCGAGACCTTCCGGCCTTTTAAATCCGCTAAAATTTCCTGGGCCAGTGCCACGCTCAAAGGCTTACGGCCTTTCTTGCCGATGCCGACGGTTTTAATCCCCCGCACGATCGCGGGTTCTGGGGTGTTTACAAGGAGGCTCATAAGGACTCTAATTATAGGCCAATCGCTAGAAATTTCAAGCGGAACCGGAAACCGTCAATTGCATAAAATAAAAATTTGGTTATAATATCGGTCTATGAAAATTGGCAACCTTAACATCGACAAACCGCTGTGCCTGGCCCCGATGGAAGATGTCACCGAGCTCCCCTTCCGCTTAATATGTAAACGCCTGGGCGCCGACATTGTGTACACGGAATTCACTTCTTCCGAAGGCATTGTGCGCGAAATCCCCCGCATCATGGAAAAAATCGAAATTGCTGAGGCGGAGCGGCCCGTGGCCATACAAATTTTTGGCGGCCGGCCGGAAGCTATGGGCGAAGCAGCTGCCATTATAGAGAAACTGGGGCCCGATTTTATCGACATCAATTGCGGCTGCTGGGTCAAAAACCATGTGGCCCGCAACGAAGGGGCCGGCCTGTTGCGTGACCTGCCTCTTTTTGAGGCCATTGTGAAGGCAACCGTGAAGGGCACCACGCTGCCGGTGACGGTCAAGACCCGTTTGGGCTGGGATGAAAACAGCATTGTGATCTGCGACGTGGCCCGCATGGTGGAAGCGGCCGGAGCCCAGGCGCTGACGCTCCATTGCCGTACCCGTTCGCAAGCCCACAATGGTTTTGCCGACTGGTCCTGGCTGGAAAAAATAAAAAAAGCGGTCTCTATCCCCCTCATCGGCAACGGCGACATCACCACGCCAGAGGATGTCAAAGCCATGCTGGAGACCGGCTGCGACGGGGTGATGATCGGTCGCGGGGCCATTGCCAATCCTTGGATCTTTGGGCAGACCAAACATTATTTGGCCACCGGGGCACATATGCCGGATCCCACGTTAGAAGAAAAAATCCAAATGTGCATCGAGCATTTAAAATTAAACGTCGAGTATAAAGGGGAAAAATACGGCGTGCTGACCTTCCGCAAACATTATGCCGGATATTTGCGGGGCTTGCCGGACATAGCGGCGGTGCGCAGCGATCTTATGCAGTGCCTGCATTTGGAGCAAGTTCTCAAACGTCTGCAGCAATATTTAGAGACCGCTTATGAAAAAATTTGATGTGATTGCCGTCGGGTCCGGCGGCGCGGCAAAAATTTCTTCCCCGGCCGCGGCCGTGGGCCTTAAGGTGGCGGTCATTGAAAAAGACAAGCTGGGCGGCACCTGTTTAAATCGCGGCTGCATCCCTTCCAAAATGCTCATCCATCCGGCGGATGTGGCCATGCACATCAAAGAAGCGCACCGGTTTGACATCCTCAATAACTCCGCATTTAGGGTCAACTTTGCCAACTTGATTGCCCGCATCTGTGCCACTGTCGACGCGGATTCTGCCAAGATCGAGCATAGTTACAACAACCATCCCAATATCACCCTCTACGTAGGGGAGGCCAAATTTGTCCAAGACAAAGTGATGGAGATCAACGGCGAAACAATCACCGCAGACAAAATTTTCCTGGCCGTCGGTACCCGGCCCCAAATTCCGGACATTCCGGGCTTAGCCGGCACGCCGTTTATGACTTCCACGGAAGCTTTGCGCAACACCCATTTGCCCAAAAGCATGATTATTCTGGGCGGGGGTTATATTGCCTGCGAATTGGGGCATGCGTACGGGGCGTTGGGCACGCAAACGCATGTCTTGGCCCGCTCCCGGCTACTGCGGGCGGAAGATGAAGAAGTCGCTGCTGAATTTACCCGGGTGTTTGAACAGCATCATGACGTGCGTCTGGGCAGTGTGCCTTCGCGGGTGGAATACCGCGATGGCACCTTCACCGTGCATTTTACCCAAAACGGCACGCTCTGCCAGTTAAGCGCCGAGGCATTGCTGGTTGCCGCTGGCATTACGTCCAACGCCGATACCCTGGCCTTGCAGAACACGGCCATTGAACGGCTCGAACCCGGGCATTTCATCAAGACCGATCCCTATCTGCAAACCAGCGTCGAAGGGGTTTATGCCTTGGGAGATTGCATCGGCAATTATTTTTTCCGTCATAGCGTGAATTTTGAAGGCGAATATTTATTCGATTATCTCTGGGGCGGCAAGGCCAGACACCCCATTGGTTACCCCCCCATCCCGCATGCGGTATTTACGCACCCGCAAATCGCCGGCGTGGGCAGGACCGAAGCGCAACTCAAAGCTGACGGGATTGATTACGTGGTGGGACTCAATTGGTACAAAAACTCTGCCATGGGCATGGCCTTATTGTCGGACCATGGCTTTTGCAAAATCCTCATTGACCGGGCAACCAAACGCATTCTGGGCGGGCACATCGTCGGGCCCGAGGCCTCGGACATGATCCACCTGATCATCGCCTTTATGAACAAGCACGGCACTTTAGACGATTTGCTGAACATGGTCTATATTCACCCGGCCCTGCCGGAGATTGTCCGCAATGCGGCCCGAAAAGCAAAAACTGCTTTGGATAAGAATCTGGTGCGGATATAATAAGTTATGCGCAAGTCCGATGTGGCCATCTCCATCAAGGGCCTCAGTAAATTCTACAAAAAATTCCAGGCCCTGGATCAGGTGTCGTTCCAAGTCAAACGCGGCGATTTTTTTGCCTTTTTAGGGCCTAATGGCGCCGGAAAGACCACCACCATCAATGTGGTCACCGGATTGTCCAACTACCAAAGCGGCGACGTGCATGTCTTCGGCTATGACGTGACCAACGAATATTTAAACTCCCGAAGGTTGATTGGTCTGTGCGCCCAGGAATTCAATTTTGACCCATTCCTGTCCATTTTGCAGATGCTCATTTACCAAGCGGAATACTTCGGCATCCCTCCCTGGGAGGCCCGACGCCGGGCCACAGCCCTCTTGGAACGATTTCAGCTGGCCGACAAGCGGCACTGCAAGCACCGCGCCCTCTCCAGCGGCATGAAAAAACGCCTGCTCTTATGCCGGGCCTTGATCCACGATCCGGAAATCCTCATTTTGGACGAGCCCACGGCCGGTTGTGACTTGGAACTCAAATTTTTGATTTGGGATTATTTAGCGCAGCTTAATAAAGAAGGCAAGACCATTTTCCTGACCACGCATTATATGGAAGAGGCGGAAAAATTGTGCAAGACGATCGGCATCATCAACCGCGGCCGCATCGTGCGAATCGGCGATAAGAAAGAGATTTTGCAAGACAAGTCGCTGGAGGAAATATTCTTAGAAATCACCAGCTCGGAATAGCATGATCCATTTAATTTCTAATCCCATTGGCGTGCTAGCGCTTTCCAAACGCGAAATCCACCGTTTCTTCTCGGTGGCCAATCAGACCATTTTCCCGCCGCTGGTGTCTTCCGCCCTGTTTATGTACATTTTTGGGGTGGCGATCGGCAGCCGCATTGACTTTGCGGCGATCACCGGCATGCCGTATTTAAATTTCATCACGCCCGGGCTGATGGCCATGCACTTGATTTCCAGTGCTTATGAAAACACCTCTTCTTCGCTATTTATTGGGCGTTGGCACAACCATATCCAGGAAATTTTGCTCTCGCCGCTGTCGTATATTGAAATGGTCTTGGGCCTGCTCGCCGGCGGGGTGGTCCGGGGCGTTGTGGTGTGTTTGGGGGTGTGGATGATGTCTTTATTTTTTGTGCCCAGCACGATCGTCCACCCGTTAGTGCTCATCTACTTCATGGTGATGATCGCGGTCATATTTTCCTGCGCCGGAATGATGGCTGCTTTATGGGCGGAAGACTTTGGGATGCTGTCGATGTGGAACATTTATTTTATTGTGCCCTTGGCCCTCTTAGGCGGCGTTTTCCATCCCATGGCCATGCTCCCGAAACCCCTGCTGATTATCTCGCACTTTAACCCCATGTCCTACTTAGTCAATGGCATCCGCTACAGCATGACCGGCATCAGCGACATGCCTGTCATGGAGTCGGCCGCCATCGCGCTAGGCATGGCCACCCTATTTTTCTTCGCCACCGTGTACTTGTTTAAAATCGGATACAAACTGCGGACGTAAAGTGGGGAAGAAAAGTAGGGACAACTCCCTACTTTTCTTTTGCTTTTATGGCCAGAGCATGGATGGAGGATTTGAGGGGCTCCAGGGCTGCGTAAATCATGCGGTGGCGCTCGAGGGATGTTTTGCCGGCGAAGGCCGGACTCACGATCTCCACCCCAAAATTCCCGCCTTGACCGGTGCTTGCATGCCCGGTGTGCTTGCTGCTTTCGTCAATCACCTTTAAGTAAACGGGCTGGAATACGTCTTTGAGGGCCTGTTCAATCTTTGTTTTGCTCATCATATAGAAGTATTGTAGCATAGTCCCGAAGGGTCGAGCAACACAACGATTTTGTTGCGAGCGGCGATCCCCACTACGGCAAAATTTTTAACCAAAGCATGGGGCTTAGCCTCGATGCCAAAAAAAATGATCCTGCGCTGGACCCTCAATACCCAAATCCTGCTCGGCGCCGCCATCGGCATCGCCGCTGGTTATATTCTAGGCCACACATCCTGCCCACCCACCGTGGCCTCGCCTCTGCTTTTCATTTTTGGACTGTTCGGTAAAATATTTATCAGTCTGCTCAAAATGATCGTGGTCCCGTTGGTATTTACATCTTTGACTGCGGGAATTGCGAACCTTCAGCTAACACCGCAGACACACCGCATGTGGTGGACGCTGTTTCTGTTTTTCCTCTTTACCACCACAGTGGCTGCGGCCACCGGACTGCTCGCCGCCAATATTTTTAAACCCGGGGCTGGTTTGGACATCCATGTATTTAAAGACAGCATGTCGGCGTACACCTGGCGCCCTTTGAGCCTGGACGGATTCGGCCCAGAATTTGTACAGGCCTTGTTTGCCAATCCCGTGACGGCCATGGCCCAAAACAATATTTTAGCCGTGATTGTGTTCGCTATGCTGACGGGCATCGCCATCTTTGCCTTAAACAAGCGTGCGCAGACGGTGCTGACATTCATCAACGAGCTTTCGGAGATCATCATGACCATGGTGGGCTGGATCATGCGCCTGGCACCTCTGGGCATCATGGGGCTTTTGGCGGAATTGGTGGCCCATCAGGACCTGCATTTACTGAACGTATTAAATACGTACATCGCGGTGGTCATGGGCACGACCTTCCTGCATGGATTTGTAACGCTGCCGGCGATCTTATGGCTGACCACCGGCATACGCCCCTGGGTATTTTTTCGAGCCGTGAAAGATGCCTTGATTACCGCCTTTGCCACCAGTTCGTCCTCGGCGACCTTGCCCGTGGGCTTGCGCTGTGTGACCCAGAATTTAAAAGTGGATAAAAATATTGCCGGGTTTGTCTTGCCCATCGGCGCCACCCTCAATATGGATGGCACTGCCCTGTATGAAGCCATGGCCGCCCTCTTCGTGGCCAACCTCTGCGGCATCCATCTCTCCCTGGCCCAGCAAATCATCGTTGGGTTAACCGCCATGGTGGCGGCCGTCGGTGCCCCCGGGATCCCCAGCGCCGGAATGGTCACCATGATGATGGTGCTGCAGGCGGTCGGCCTGCCGGTGGAGGCCGTGGCCATCCTCATCCCCATTGACCGGCCGTTGGACACCCTGCGCACGGTGGTCAATGTCGAGGGTGATTACATTGCGGCCTGCCTCATCCAAAAGACGGTCGACCCTCGCCATAATTCTAAAATTGTGGTATAGTTTGCGCATGCCTGAACTCATCAAACACAATAATTTCTCCGGCAGTTTGTGCGTGCCCTGCATCCAGTCCAAGCAACAGGCCATCAGCGACTGGTTTGCCAAATATGAACCCATCTACACCCCCATCTATTCGTCAGTGGACATCCGCGACGCCGGCTTTAAGATCGCCGTCATTGACAACAACTTATTCCCCGCGGGGTTTAACAATCTGTGCGAGCATGGGTTAGCGGACGCCCAAGAGCTTATCCGGACGGCCATCCTCAAGCGCGTCCCTCGCGCCAAACGCGTATTGATTGCCGCTGAAGAGCATACCCGCAATACCTGGTACCTGGAAAATGTGCGCATCCTCCAGGAAATCATTACCAAAGCCGGTTTTGAGGCAAAAATCGCCACCTTTTTTGAAAACCAGCCCACCTTTTGCGACCAGGCGGCGCATGCCTTGGAACTTGAAACGGCGACCGGGGCCACGGTCAAAATCTACTGCTTCAAGCAGATCTTAGAGAAAATCCAAAACAAACAGATCAATTTTGACTTCGTGCTCTTAAACAACGATTTGACCGGCGGCATTCCCAAGGCTTTAAAAGAAATCAACATCCCGGTATTCCCGCCCATGGAAGCCGGCTGGCATGCCCGGCATAAATCGGAACATTTCCGCTGGACCAACTCCCTGATTAAGGAATTTTCCGAAATCGTCGGCCTGGACCCTTGGCAATTTTCCTGTCTATATGAACTGGTGGAAGCGGTGGATATCAACACGGAAGAAGACCAGCAACGCTTATACCAGGCCGGGGTGCGGTTGTTTGCGGAAATCGAGGCCAAATACAAAGAGCATGGCATTGAGGATAAACCGTTTATTTTTATCAAATCGGATTCCGGCACCTACGGGGTGGGGGTGACTCCCATCGAGAAGCCGCAGCAAATCCTGGAACTCAACCGCCGCAAACGCAACGACCTGGAGCGCAGCAAAGGCGGCAACACCGTACACCGGTTCCTGCTGCAAGAAGGCGTGCCGACCATCCACCGCATCGAAGGCAGCCCCTGCGAAGTGTGCATTTATCAAATTGACAACAACTTGATCGGCGGGTTTTACCGTTATCACACCGGAAAAAATTCCCGGGAAAACTTGAATTCGCCGGGCGGCATGGGATTTCAAAAACTTTGTCCCCGCCTGGATAAATACGGGCTCGATTGCGGCATTGCCCATAACTTGAATATTTTCGATATTTACCGCATCCTGGCCCGCATTGCCAGCATTGCCGCCGGGATGGAAATCCTGGAACTGGAGAAAAAAAAGCAATGAAATTCTTATTCCTGATGGACCCTCTGGAGACCGTCACCTTCGACAAAGACACCACGCTCATGTTGATGCTGGGCGCCTACCGCCGGGGGCACGAAGTCTATTACGTGCCCGAGGATGGCATCAGTCTCATCGAAGGCAAATTGCATTTCCATGCCGTTAAAGTAAAGCCGCAAGCCATGGCCCATGAACCATTCATCCAAGAACACACCTTACGCCTGAGCCAGGATGACATTCATGCCGTTTTTATCCGCACCAACCCTCCTTTTGACGAGCAATATTTGCTCAACACCTGGCTGCTGGACCAATTGCCGGCATCGGTGGCGGTGATCAATAATCCAACCGGCGTGCGCACCGTCAACGAAAAAATATGGACCGCGCGCTTTAGCGGCATTGTCCCCCCCACCACCATTGCCACCAACCGCAAAGACCTTTTTGACTTCGTGAATAAATATAAGAACGTCATCGCCAAGCCCACCAACGCATTCGGCGGACGCTCGGTCTTCCATCTGGAGGCCGGCCACACCAATGTGAATGTGATTTTGGAAACGTTGAGCAAATCGTTCGACGAGGCCATCATCCTGCAAAAATATGTGCCAGAGTCTAAAAACGGCGACAAGAGGATCCTGCTGCTAAACGGCGAAATTCTAGGGACACTGCTGCGCCAGCATGGGCCCGGCGACCACCGCAATAATTTTTATGCCGGCGGCAAACCCGCCCCAGCCACCATTAACGCCCGGGACAAGAAAATCGTGCAAACCCTAAAGCCCCATTTAAGAAAATTGGGCCTTTATTTCGTAGGCATCGACATCCTAGGCAACTCCCTCATTGAGGTGAACGTCACGTCACCTACGTGCCTACAAGAAATGAACCGGCTTTACAGCGTGCAGCTGGAAGATAAAGTCATCGATTTTGTGGAAAAGATGGTGCGGTCCTTCAAAGGCGGCCGTTCGAAGTGACACTGGCACTGTATCACTACATTGGCTGCCCGTATTGCGCACGCGTGCGGAGTTTTCTGGACCAGACGAGCATCCGGGTTACCATGAAAGACATCCACGCCAACCCGGCATTTCGGGACGAATTGGTTAAAATCGGCGGCAGGGCCCAGGTACCGTGTTTAGTTGTGGACGGGAAGGCCCTGTACGAGTCTGCCGACATCATTGATTGGTTCAAAAACAAATATGACCCTTCAGGAAATCAAACAAAAAATTGAAGCTGCGGTCCCCGAGTCTACCGCCTACGTCCTTGACCCTATGAACGACGGCCAGCACTTGCAGGCTATTGTGGTCTCCCCCACGTTCGAAGGAATGCCGGTGTTTAAACAACAGCAGGCGGTCATGACCGCGGTTAAAGATATCTTTCATATCGTGCATGCCTTGAGTCTAAAAACATTTACACCGTCCAAATGGCAGGAGGTCAAGCACCAATTCCCGCTGTAATTGGTGCCATGTTATGTGCAAGAGAAAGGGACCCATATGTTAACTGATAAAATGCGTCAACAAATCGAAAAAGACATTAAGGACAACAAAGTGGTAATTTTTATGAAGGGCAACGTTCAAGCGCCGATGTGCGGGTTCTCGGCGAGGTCGGTGCAAATTTTGCAGTCCTATGGCGTGCCCATCAAAGCCTATGACATCCTGCAAGACGAGGCGCTGCGCCAGGGCATCAAAGAATTCACCAATTGGCCAACCATCCCGCAGGTTTTTATTAATGGGGAATTTATCGGTGGCTGTGATATTGTGACGGAGATGCACGAGAACGGCGAACTGGCGGCACTGATCAGTAGCCAGTAAAAGCAATATAGGGATTGCTTTAAATACCTATTCTTATCGAGTTTCACCTTTCCTCTAAAAATCCAATACATCGTGAATGTATAGCCCAAAACCAGGGGCATGCCGATTAGGGCCACATGCCGCATGATCCCCAGGGTTTTTTGGGAAGACGCGGCGTTGTAGAGGGTGAGGGTTTGACTACGCCATGTTAGGAAAAGTACCGAAACCAAAAAGGAACATAAACACCACAATGGCCGCGCTTGACGAAAGAAAAAATACTGGCCTTTGCCAAGGCAGCGCGGAATATTCGCAATGATCACCCCCAACCCAATGGCCAGCGGCGGGTAAATAGTGTGAAACATGAGGGTTACGCAAACTGGACGCCGGACAGCAGTAATAAATCCGTTGGCTCCTCTAAAAATTTGTGTTATTATATCCGACTTATGACCGCAAAAAAACAACCTAATGGCGCCGAAGCGCTCATCAAATGCCTGGAAAATTTCGGGGTGCAGTACATCTGGGGCCTCTCCGGTGGGGCGGCCATTCCTATTTTTGATGCGTTGGTGGGCTCCAAAATCAAATTGATTCTGACCCGCCATGAGCAAGGGGCCACGCATATTGCCGACGGGTACGCCCGCGTCACTGGCAAACCCGGGGTGGTTTTAGTCACTTCCGGACCAGGGGCTACCAATACCGTGACCGGCATTATGACGGCCATGATGGATTCGGTGCCCATGATTGTCTTAACCGGCCAGACCATCACCGCTATGCTCGGCAAAGACGCCTTCCAAGAAGCCGACATTTCCGGCATCTCCATGCCGGTGGTCAAGCACAGCTATTTGGTCAAGAACACCAACGACATTCCTCGCGTGATCAAGGAAGCCTGGCACATTTGCCAGACCGGCCGGCCCGGGCCGGTGCTCATTGACTTGCCCAAAGACATCACTTCCGCCCCTTTTAGCGGCGATAGCTTGGATCCGGAGATGGACATTCCCGGATATAAAATTCCTGCCAAGCCGAGTAAAGCAGATATTCTAAAAATGGCCAAAATGTTTAAAGGGGCCAAAAAGCCTTTATTGCTCATCGGGCATGGAGCGGTGATCGCCAATGCCGGGGACGCTATCAAGAGGCTGGCCGAAAAATTGCACGCCCCGGTCACCAACACCCTGCTCGGTAAGGGCGAATTTCCGGAAACCCACAAGCTTTCTCTAGGCATGCTCGGCATGCACGGCACCGCCTATGCCAACAAGGCCCTGATCAATTGCGATTTGATCCTATCCATCGGCTCCCGCTGGGACGACCGCATCAACGGCAATAACAATGAATTCTGCGTGAATGCCAAAAAATTGCACATCGACGTGGATTTTGCCGAAATCAACAAAATCGTCAAACCCGATGCCTGGGTGGTCGGCAACGCCAAAGAGGTTGTGGAAGAGTTGGTCAAGCTGGTGGAACCATTGGACACGGCGGACTGGCTGAAGGAACTGGCATTTTACAAGAACGAATACCCGCTGAAATATTCCAATGCCGCAGGTTTGACGGCCCAAAAAGTCATTGATACCTGTTACAAAGTCACCCAAGGCAAGGCCATTGTCACCACCGACGTGGGACAGCATCAAATGTGGGCGGCGCAATTTTACTTGTCGGACAAAGGCAATTACTGGCTTTCGTCCGGCGGGGCCGGCACCATGGGTTATGGGTTTCCGGCGGCCATCGGGGCCCAATTTGCGGATCCCAAGGCGTTAGTGGTGGCGATCGTCGGTGACGGCGGTTTTCAAATGACCCTTTATGAATTGTCCACCGTCTTTATCCACAAGTTGCCGGTCAAAGTGCTCATCATCGACAATAAATATTTAGGCATGGTGCGGCAATGGCAGGAATTGTTTTTCGACAATCGGCTCTCCGGAGTGGATTTGGAAGGCAATCCTGACTTTAAAAAATTGGCGGAAGCGTACGGCATCAAAGGGTTTCATATGGACCGGGTTGACCACTGCGAACACGTCATGAAAGAGGCCATGGCCTTTGCGGGACCATGCGTCATCCACGCGGAAGTCATTAAAGAGGACAACGTGTTCCCGATGATCCCCTCGGGCCGGTCCGCGCACCATATGATCATAGAAAAACCGACGGGAAAAATGGAGAAGCCGACTGGTTCCACTTAAAGATTTTATGCAAAACCCCAAACCCCTTATCCACACGATCAGCATTCTCGTCGCCAATAAACCCGGCGTCCTGGTGCGCATTGCTTTGGTTTTTGCCCGACGGGCATACAACATTGATTCTTTGGTGGTCTCCCCCACCGTCAATCCCAAATATTCCCGCATGACGATTACCGCCACGGGGGACCTGGAGACGCTGGATCAGATCATTAAGAATGTCACTAAACTCATTGATGTCATCCATTGCGAAGAGCACGATTTGACGCACTCGGTGGAAAAGGAATTGGCCCTTCTAAAGGTCAAGGCCTCTCCAGCGGCAAAGGCCTTTGTGACCAAACATTCCCGTAAATTCCACGTCAAAATGGACGATGCCTCGGAAGGCTATTTCATTATCGAGCAAACCGGCACCACCGCCCAGCTGGACGAATTTGAAGGGCTGCTTAAAAAATTCGGCTTGGAAGAAATGGTGCGCACCGGCAAGGTGCTCATGGCCAAGGGCAAAGAAAAGACTTAACGGTCTTTTAAACTGCAGGGTAGTATTTTGGGAAGTTCTTTAGGGGGAAGAATCACCTCAGCGATGTCGATAAATTCTCCGGTGTGCTCGATGGAAGAAATCTGACAACGCAGAGGGTCCACACTGGGGTGCTCCACCCCTAGGTATTGCGCAATTCCCGCTTTCAAGGCGTCTAACTCTAAATACATCACAAACTGCCGCTCCTCATCACTGCCTAGGTTCAGAGCCGTGCGCAGCATATAAAAATCCAGGTCTAATATGGCTTCCAGACTCTTGCCTTTACAGAAGGCCGACAAGCCGGTATTGCCGCCAATCTCACTGGAACAGGTGATTTTGGCAAACTGGAAACTATCCAGACGCTCATCCGCCGATAAACGAATATTTAGGCCTGAAGAACTATCACTGCAAGGCATAAGCCGCCTTATTTAAAGATGCTGTCTAAAATCGCGCCAATGGCCTTCTTGGACGCGTCGTTAGACGCGTCTTCTCCCGACGTTTGGCCTTCGGTTGCTGCGTTCTGCTGCGTTTGGCTGCTGGTGTCCGGCCCGCTGGAATTTGGGGCGCCAAAAATGGAATTTAAAATATTCCCAACTTCAGGGTTTTTCTCAATGACCTTCTGCAATTGCTTGCTGCCTTCCTCAATGAGGACATTTTTGGTCACATCCTTAAGCTGAACATCCGGCACAAATTTCACCTGGGGCAAGGTGCCGATCAATTTTCCAGAAATCTTGATCCGTTTGCTCTCATCGCTTAGGACGGACATTTGTTCCACGCCGTTTAACAGTTCCGTGGACACTTCGGGATCCAGCCGCACCGCCAGGACCATGTCGGTCATCATATCGAAACCAAGCGAGCCCTTGGCACTGAGTTCAAACACCGGACTTTGCACCACCCCCTCGTCGATAAAGACCAACGCATCCTCGATGGAGAATTTACCGTGCACTTTTTCCAAGACCGTGGTGTCGGAATCCAACTTGGCTTTGACTTTTTCGGAAAGCATATCCTCGACCTGCGCGGCCAGGCCTGGGATAAATCCCAAGACCGACCCCAATACGGTCTTTAGAATATTCAAACCTTCAATCACGGTGCCGTCGGCAAAGAATTCCCCCTGGCCTTTCAGATTTTTGGCCAATACGTCCGGACCAAATCCTTGACCGGTCAGAAGGGCATTGCCCTTGATCATGCCTTTGACCCGGTAGGGAAGATTTTTAGGGTCTAGGACATCTTCCACCTGAATGCCCTGCACCGACGTTTGCAGCGAAAACACCTGGGATTTCACATAATCTTTGACCTCCCCCTTCATTTCTATGGCGCCCTCTTTGAGATGGGCAGTAATTTGTTGTAGCTCAATAGTGTTCTTGTCGGCACTGGCGCTTAAGCGCACCCCGGTCAGTGGGGATGCCAGTTCCTTTAGTTTGACCATGCCGTCGAGAACATCCACCCTGGCCTTAAGGTCTTCCAACCCAGCGGCGCCCAACGCCAACGTGGCTATTTTGGCGGACAATTTTCCTTTCCATTGTTCCGGCAAATTGGCTTTGGCCAATGCGGGTGAGGCCGCGGCCAACTCTGCGATGTCCAGGTTGGCCAAATCACTGACCACATTCAAATTTGTGAATGCAACGCGCCCTTGTTTAAGATCCAAAGCAACTGTCCCCTGTGCATGCACATTGTGCTCCCGGCTTAAGACCACCGCATCTAACTCAAACGGGAACGGGTCAGTCAAGGAGAAATGTTTTCCCTTTACATTAAGATGCGCAACCAGCACATGCATTGGCATTTGCGTATTTTGGTCCGTAAACTCAACGGAGGCGTCTTTAATGAGAATGTCGCGGGCGTAAATGTCCGGCAATGGAGAATCGGATGCAGATTCTTGGGCGGCGGCCGGTGCGGTGGCTGTGCTCGCGGGTGGCGGTGCAGCCTGCGCAGGGGGCGGCGGAGCAGCCGGCTTCGATCCCAACGCGCTGATGTTGACGCGGCCATCCGGCAAACGCACAATATTAACTTTAGCTTCCTTGACCGTAATGGTGGAAATGTGAACCTGCCGGTGCAGGACGAGCGGCATAAACGCCAGGGCCAAATCCGCTTTGGACAACTCCAGCAGCGGCTTCTGGCTGAATTCAGCTTCATCGGCCACGCTCACCCCGGAAATCCCGACGGACACACCCTGCCAAGACAACCGGACGTCCCCGTTTTGAATTTTGACCGGACGCCCCAAAGCTTTGCTGGCGCTGTCGGTAAGTTGAGGCAAATACCGGTTAACGTCAAAAGTTTTAATAAAAATAAAAAGCCCAACCAGGCCGATGGCCAATACGCACACGATGGTGATTAAGGCAATTTTGAGGATCTTCATTATTTGGCCACTGTTCTTTTTTGGTCCCGGAGGCGTTCTTGCAGGAGTTCCTTGCGTTCCTTCCCCTGCCGACGGGCGTCCTCCAATGTCATCTTGTTGCGTTCCATCAAATCTCTCACCCGCTCCCGGGTCCGGTTCATGCTCTCACGCACCCTGTCGTTGATGTCCTGCAATCTGCGTTTCTGGTCGGAGAGCTGGATGACGATTTGCTCCTGGCGCACGGCAATTTCCTGAAGACTTAACTTAAAGGGCGAACTTTGTGTGTCCGGCAAAGCGGCCAGCTGCTCCGACATTTGCTGCACCTGTTGCTGCATGGCCACCGCCTTTTCCAAGGAGGAGCGGCTGTACTCCGCGGATTTTTCCAGCATGTTTCTTTGGAACATCGTGGCATATTCCATCTGCCGATGCATGGCTTCCATTTGCCGCCGGATAAGAGTTTTGTCCATGAGCGGTTGACCCAAGTCTAAGTCCCGCTTCATGCGCTCAATCTCGGTCTTTGTTTCTTGCGCAAATTGTAAAACCTCTTTTCCTCGGTGGGCAATGTCCATGGCCCCCTGTCGAAGCGCGGCCGCCTTTTCCTTTAAGCTCAGCAAAAGCATTTTTCCCGGCGTGTGCGCTGGCACGTCCTGGGACAATTCATTCTCCAGCGATTCCACACCCTTGCGTTGGTCTTCAAGGGTTTGCAGCTTGAGTCTCACGTCTTCCGTGAGCTTGTCCCGCAAAGTGACCATGGCATCCCAATCCACCCTGGCATCGGCAAATTTTTGGGCCAAAGAATCACCGCTTTGCTGCCTGCTAGATTCCGGATTCGCCGGCTTATGGGATGGGTCGATAAAAAACCACACCAGTCCGGCTACGGCGATGATGGCGACGGCAATCGGCGCCAAAAGCAATAGACGAATCATAAAAAACTGTCCTCAGCTTTCTGACTGGATCAGCATCTGATCCAATTGATTTAAATCGCTAGTCGGCGGTAAACACACCGCCTGACGGCAGACATGCATCACCCACGATGGCCCGGCCCCAATTGTATGGCGCAGGACCAGCGTAGGGACATAATGTTTATACACTACTTTTCTTAAACTGGCAATGGTCTCCTGCGTCGGAGGGCCTGGGGCATGCCCCAGGGCGCGCCATTCAACCCACACTTCAACCGCCGGGTGCAGATAAAAATCAAACGCGGATAAAAAAAAGCTGTACGCCTGCGGGGCCTGCCTGACCGCCGCAAGAAAATGGTTAAAGAGGCCCTCAGCTTGGGTTTTATACTGCTCTTCCTGGCAAAGGTAGGAAAGTTTGATGAGGACCAGCGCGGCCACGGAGTTTCCGGACGGCAGCGCCCCGTCGTAAATGTCCTGTGGCCGGACGATCAAATCCAAGCTGTCAGCGGGAGTCATATAAAACCCCCCCTGGCCGGGATCCGCAAATAAGGTGCCCATGCGCTCGGCCAGTGCACGGGCTTGCGTTAAATAACGCTGGCTGGCGGTTGCTTCATAAAGCTCCAAAAGACCCAGAAGGAAAAAAGCGTAGTCATCCAGCAATCCCGCGATGGCGGCCTGGCCGTCGCGCCAGCGGTGCAGCAAACGGCCGTCCTCCTTTAAGTTGGCCAGGATAAAATCCGCGGCGCCAGCGGCGGCCTCCAGGTAGCGGGGTTCGTTGAGCGCACTGCCGCAAAAAGCCAAGGCCGCGATCATCAGGCCGTTCCAATCGGTGAGGACCTTATCGTCTAAGTGCGGATGGATGCGCTCTTTCCGACGAGCAAACAATTTTTTTTGGGCAGCGCGGACCATGTCCCAATCTTGGGGTGCAATATCTTGGGCTTGAAATAAAATATTTTGCCCTGTGAATTCCCCCTGGGGGTCATGGGCGACATTGCCGGACGCCGCGAACGGATAATATTTGGCGAACACCGCCAACAATTTGGGGTCTAACACCGCCTGGATTTCGCGGTCCGTCCACACATAAAATGCCCCCTCGCGGCCTTCGCTGTCAGCATCCTGGGCGCAATAAAAACCTCCTGCCGGGGATGTCAAATCCCTTAACACATAATCCAGAGTTTCCCGCACAATGCGCTCGTACAAAGCATTGCCGGTGCTCTGAAAACCGCGGGCGTACGCAAAGGCCAGCAAAGCCTGGTCGTAGAGCATTTTTTCAAAATGCGGGACTTGCCATTTCCCGTCGGTGGCATACCGATGGAAGCCGCCACCCAAATGGTCATAAATCCCACCAGCGCCCATGGCCTTGAGGGTCGCCTCCACCATCGCTAAAGCTTTGGGCTCTTTGCGGCGATGCGCATGAAGCAACAAAAACGATAAACTATGCCCCATGGGAAATTTGGGAGCGGTGCCAAAACCGCCATAGGTGGGATCAAACTGGGACGCCATCTGCCGGAAGGCGGCCTCAAACAGCCCGTTGTCCTTCGGTATGGCTTGTGGGGCCTGGTCGGCGGCAGCATAGCGGGATTGACGGAGCGCTTCGGTGAGCTCCTGGCTAGATTGAGCAATTTGTGCGGCGTTGGCTTGCCAGGCCTGATGCACCGAGCTTAGCAGGTCTTTAAATCCCACCGCGCCCCATTTCGCCACCGGTGGAAAATAGGTGCCTCCGAAAAATGGTTTCCTCTCCGGCGTTAAAAAAACGGTCAGCGGCCATCCGCCTTGGCCGGTCATGGCGGTGACGGCGTTCATATAAATGTGGTCTATGTCGGGCCGCTCTTCGCGGTCCACCTTGACCGGCACAAAATGCGCATTGAGCAACGCGGCAATGTCCTCGCGTTCAAAACTTTCATGAGCCATCACGTGGCACCAATGGCAGGTGGAATACCCAATGGACAACAACACGGGTTTGTGTTCCCGGCCAGCTTTGGCAAAAGCCTCGTCGCACCAAGGGAACCAGTCCACCGGGTTGTGCGCGTGCTGGAGGAGGTATGGGCTTTGTTCGTGAATTAACCTATTGGTGGGCATCCGTATCAAAAACATCCAACGTCTGCAGGATGGTCTCGTCTCTCTTGCTGTGCTTGGCCGGAGCCGGGGGGGCAATCTTAGGCGGCGCGGCTTTTTGCGGCGGGGGAACATGTTCCACCGCTTGCCGGTGGGCCTTGTCAATGTAGAAGCGGGTCTTCTTGTAGTTGGGCAAAATATCTTCAATGTCCTGAAATTTTCTGGCCGCGGCTGAGAAATTGCGGGTCTTAAAAAGCCGCACCCCTTCCCGATACATGTCTTCCGCTCCCTTCAGGAGTTTTTGACGGATGGCCTGGGCCTGGGCGTCCAATTCTTTTTGTTTTTCGCGGGCCTCTTTTTCACGCAGGGCTTTTTCTTTTTTCTGCGCAATGAATTGTTCCTGCTGCGCCTTTAATTCCTGACGGCGCTTCTCTTCCTGGACTTTACGCTGTTGGGCCTGCTCTTGTTGTGCGACCTGCTCTTTTTCTTTTTGTTCCTTGTTATACTGGGCCTCGAGGAATTCTTTGCGTTTATTGGAATATTCAACCTGGGCTTCCCGTTCCTCTTCTTTCGACGGCACTGGAGCCTGGTCTTTTTCCAAGTCTTTCTCTTTACCCTTGTCCGCGCCTGTCGGCGCCCCCTTCGGCGCGCCTTGGGGACGGAGCTTGATAAATTGCGACGGAGTTTTTTCCTCACTCCGGCGGGGCGCGTTTTCTTTGTCTTTTAATTTCAGGGCTTCCTTGCGCACCTGGCCGCGCTGCTGGGCATCTTCCGCCACTTGCCTTTGTTTCTCCAAGGCGCGGGTGAGACCCCTTTGATGGATGAGTTCTTTCTCCCGCAGGATTTTAGCCAGGCGCTGCTGACGCATTTGGTCGGCCAAAAATTCGCTGCGCTGCTTTTCCGCCGCGACCATGACCGCCGCCTCCCGCTTATCCATAAGGCGGTCGATTTTGCGCAGATACGCCCGGGCCCCTTGGTCACCCTCAGAGGCCAATTGATTGAACATCACCTTGGCAGCCGTGTATTTCTTACGATCGTATAAGGTAACCGCCTCGCGGTACATGTCTTTTTGGCTGCGCGCCACATCCCGCTGTTTAAACTCATGCGTTTTATCGACATCGATGACCTGCTGGCGTTTGGCCACCTTCAAGGCCCGCTGCATGGCTGGGTCCGACGCTGTTGCCGCAGCAGCGGCCAGCCGCCGGCGGGTGTTTTGCCGCTCGAGCAGTGCGGATTTTTCCTCCTCCTGGGCTTTGGTCTTTAGGGCTTCGCTTTTCTGGCGGCGCTCCTCTTCCTGTTCCTGCGTCTGCATGGTTTTCCTTAAATCTTGCAAAGAATCCAGAATCTTCTCCAGCTCACCCAATTGGGCTTTGGCTGCTTGAAAATCGCTTTGCTTGGAAGATACCAAAATGTCGTCATTAATGAGGCTGGCTTTTTCCACCAAACTGTCGATTTCCTTTTCCTGGGCCTCTTGAAGTTTGGCGCGGCGCTCTTGTTCCTCCTGACGGCGGGCCTCGGCTGCGGCCTTTTCTTTCTCCTGCAATTCTTTAAATTGTATTTCTTCGCTGCGGGTGCGCTCCAGCACGGCCTCACGTTCGGCGTTGGCCCGGTCCTGGTCTATATTGCTTAGATACCGTCGCACCCCTTTAAAATTGGGGATGGCTTTCTCCACAGCTTGGAACTTCACCTTCGCTTCGTCAAATTTTTTGTTACGCAACAGCACAATGGCTTCATCATAGGTGCCCAGAGCCAAGTCGGCGGCTTCTTGCTGCTTCCGTCGGATTTCCTCCTGCCGCACCCGCTCTTCTTCCATCCGGATTTGCCTTAATAAGTCTTCCTTCTGGCTTTTAAGCTTGTTAAGCACTTCATCCACCTGGGCCATTTTTTTCTTGACCGGGGCAATGCGTCGGTCATCGGCCAGCTCGCGGATCTTACGAAAGAGCTCGGACGATTTTTGGGCCAGGGCAGCGATTTCTTTGGCCTGCTTAAATTCTTCCTCCTTCGATAAACGCACCTCGCTGGTGGCAGTGGAGGCCGATGGCTCCGCCGATGCCGTTTTGGCTACCGCCTTGGCTTCGGCTTGGGCTATTTTTTGATGGACCTCATCCAAAATGGCCTTCTCTTTGGCCTTGGCCTGCTGCTGGGCAAGCATCGTCTCGGCCTGATTCCGGCGCTCGTCGCAGCGGCGTATGTAATCCTGCACTTTTTTGTAGGAAGCGATTTTCTTGTCGGCCTCCAGGAATTTTGCCTTGGCTTCGGCATAATCTTTCTGGTTAAATAAATCCATACCTTCGGAATACAACGCCTCGGTCTCGGCTTCCAATTTCCGTTGCTGCTGCCTGGCTTCAGCCTCGGCTTTTTCTTTTCTTGCCTTTTCTTCTTCCATGGTTTTGCGCTTAGCCTCGGCCGCCGCCCGTTCGGCTTCCCGGCGCTCTCTGTCCGCTTTCAGCTGGGTGACTTTGGCTAGATAAACCCGGGTGGACTTATAACCGGGTAATATTTTTTCAATGTCGGTGAATTTTTCCTTGGCATCATCGTAAACTTCCTTGTCAAAGAGCTTCACCGCGGCTTGGTAGAGGAAACCAGCTTCGTCGTGCAGTTGCTGCAGCCGTTTCTTTTCTTGTTCCTCGGCGGCACGTTTGTCTGCCGCAGCTTTCTTGCTCTTCTCCACCTGCTCTTCCCACTCCTGCTGGGCCAGGATTTTGGCTTTTTCGGCCTCCACCTTTTTTTCTTCATCGTCAATGTCTTTGTCGATGCGGGCCAAATAATTGCGGGCGGCCTTGTAGTCCGGGACCACCCACTCCACCTGCTGGAACTTTTTCTTGGCCTCGGTGAACTTCTTCTCCTTATACAGGACCACCGCATCATCGTAGACGGCATCGGCCTGCTGGTTGATCTGGTGCTTGCGTTCCACTTCCTTGTGTTCGATTTCCTTTTTCCATTCTGTTTTTTCGCGCTGGCGGGCCGCTTCCGCTTCCTTTTGCTGCCGGTCGATTTCGACCCTTTGTTCTTTCTTGGTCATCGAATCGTTCTGCACAATGTCCTGGTCAATGATGCGCAAGTAGCTGCGGGTGCCTTTGTAATCCGGCACCAGATCCTCCACGTGTTCAAATTGGTCCTTGGCTTCCGGGTATTTTTTCTCCCGGTAAAGCCGCACCGCAGTTTCATAAGATTGCTGAGCTTCCTGCTGGCGGGAGTGCCCTTCGGCCTCCAGCTGCTGGACTTGCTGCTTTTGCTCCCGCTTGAGGGCTTTTTCCTGGGCCTTGAGCTTAAACTCGCTTTGCTGAATGTAGCGCTGCATTTCCGGATGTTCGGTGATGCGGATCGCTTTTTCAAAATATTCCCTAGCCTGATCAAGCTTGCCATCCTCGCTCAGCTGTTGGCCGCGCAGGTAATATTCCCGGGCCCGTTCTTCGCGTTTTTGATTGCGCTTGATCACGGCCTGTTCCTTGATCTTATCGTTGACCCGGCGGATGTTCTCGCGGGACTTAATAATCAGTTTTTTCAAATCATAGACGTAGCTGGCTTGCCCTTGCGCCGGCGTGGGTGGCGGGTTGTCAGCGGCAGGCAGGGTTTTGGCAGCAACAGGGACTTCCTCCGGTGTAGGGTCTGCGGCGGCAGTTGCTGCTGCAGGGGGCGGCGCCGCCGTTCCCGAAGAGGGGAACGAGGATGCCGGTAGTGCGGCCGCATCCACAGAAGGGCTATTATCCAGTGCGGAACGCGGCTCGTCGGCAGCGAAGCATTCGCCAAAGGAGACAAACGTAGGGCTGGACATCAGGAGGATGAAAAATATAAGAATGGAATTCATGGAATTTTCGTTATTCTACCACACGTTTTTGAGCGTCTTCCACTATTTTCTCCCATAATTTTCTCGCCTTGGTATATTCGCCGGTCGTAAAATATTCCTGCGCGGTCTTATGGTAATTCTGCAATTGTTCCTCAAAGGCGATTTGTTTGCGGATATATTCTGCGGCCTCATCGTACATCATTTGACCGGCCATGATGATGTCCTTATACACTTGTTGGGCCTGCTCATATTGGCCGGCCTTCTGGGCAGTTTGGGCCAGGGCAAACAGGTGATTTAGATCGTTTGAAACTTTACTTTCCGGCTGGGACAATTCTTTCTTGACCATGGTCCAGGCCCATTGACCCACCTGTTCCTCCAGCCATTTGGCCCGGGCCCGCTCTTTCTCCTCGGGAGTGCGATCATACAGTTTGCCGGTCATGCGCAAAAACGGCCCTTGCGAGGTGTAGTTGAGCGCGGTCAGATCATCGTTAAACGTGGTGAAATTCCAGCCAATGCCCAGTTGTGTGGTGTCATTGATATTGCGGCTGGCCTCCAGCATGTAGCCCGACTTGCTGTCTTTGGCCTCCACCTGGGTCAGTTTGCGGTATTCACCGCCCAACGTCCAATTCCGATCCATGCGGTAATTTAAGCGGTGGATCATCAGCCAGGTGTGGGTGCGGTTGAATTCAAAGCCGGTGACTTTCTCGTCGTTGATGCGCAAGGCAAATTTCTCCGCCAGTTGCCAGTTGGCGTTTATGTCGTAGACGGCCTCGGCATCAAAGACCTGCATGCGGCTTTGCTGCACGTCGAGGACCGCGTTGGCGTTTTGCCCGGCCGGACTTTGGGAGTCTTTGTACGTGTAGCGGGCAATCAAATTGAGTCTGTCGAAGTTAACCGGCCGGTAAGCGCTCCCTAAAATGATTTCCTTGTGACGCTCCAGGGTCCGGCCCGTGTCGCCCTCGACGGTGCGGGAGTAATCCAATTTGCTGGTGACGGAGAGGTTGTCGGTGACTTTGCCTTCCAGGGCCGTGTACAAGACATATTGCCGGGTGTCCTGCCCGCCAGTGTCTAAGCGCAATTCGATTTTACTGGAACTCTTTAAGCGTTCCACCGCTGTTTCGGTGTCCTTCCAAACATACCCGGATCCTAACGCGAAGGCCCGCCGCTGTGTGCGGCTGCCGTCTAAATTCTGCACTTCGCCTTTTTCAAAACTGCCCTGCAGGGCCAGGCGGTCATTGACGTCCCCGCTTAAGCCATAAATATTTGACTCAGAAACCCCGTTGGCCGTACTGTCCGCCAGCTGGCGGGTCAAACTGGCCTGTATCTCCTTATTATTCTTGTTGCGAACCAAACTGTACGTGCTGTCGCTTTTAGTGCCTTCGGCTGTGAGGGAAAATGCCCGCTCACTCACGGCCTGCAATTGGTCGTTGATTTTCTTGCGCTCGGTCAAACTGATGGTGGAGGTCTTGCCGCCCTGGGCCGCTTCATCCACCTGCACTTTGGAAGATTTTTCCGATCCGTCGTTGGCGGTGGTGGCCTCCAGGGACAACGATTTGACTTGTTGTCCGGCGATGTCCTCATGGACGGCCATGCCGGTCTTGATGGATGAGGCGTCATCCACTTTGGTGGTGGCCGAGAGCGAGGCGGTGCTTTGTTCTCCGCCGGCCGTAGAGGCGATTTTTCCAACGGTGGCTTCCAGCGAAGTGGCGTCATTGAGTTTGGCCTTGGCGCCCAGGGCGCCGGTGGTGGTCTTGCTACCACTCGAAGACTTGGTGACCGCCACCGTGGCGGAGGAACTGACCGTCTCGCTTATTTTTCCCTCGGCGCCTACCGTGGTGGTCTTGTCGGTGGCCCCGCTGTTATTCTGGGTCAGGGTGTGCGCCGCCGACAAAGCCACATGGTCGGTCACGTTTTGGGTGACCCCAACGGTGGTGGCGTTGCCAACGGGACTGAAGGCCTCTTCGACTTTGACGGTCGTGCGGTCGGTCAGCTTGGCCTGGGCCCCGATGGTGGTGATATTTTTGGACGCGTCATTGATGTCAAACTGCTGGCCCACCGACAGCGTGAGGCGGCCGTTGACATCGTATTCGCCCTTGCCAGCCAGGGTCTTGCTCACCTGGTTGGTGTTGGTTTCAAAATCACCGATGCGGTCTTTGACTTCCTGGATTTGATAGGCGCCGGTCAAACGCAAACGCTGGGTCTCGTGCATGATTTGCACGATGGTGGTCGTGGTTTGGCTGGCCCCCACCTGGGCTCGGGTCTGCAAGGTGCCGTTACTGAGCAGCCGCTGGATGTCCTGGCGGGCGGTCAAGCGGGTCACCGGGGTCAGGTCGAAGCTTAACGCCAGCCCTCCCAGTTCTTTGCCTTGCTGGGCGGTGATTTGAGGCGAGCTGAATGAATTTTCAATCCATTTGTAATAGGCTGAAACCCCGACCCGGTCAAATAAACGGGTGTCGCCTTTGATGCCATACGCCCTTCCGGATTCCAAGTTGCCGGACACCAGCTGTGTGAAGCTGATGCCTCCGTCGGTGGAAACATACGAGCTGGTGCCGGAGGATTCGGTCTGGGCATACTCGGCCTTGACCACGGTGTCCTCCCCCATTTTCGCGGTGACGTCGGTGCCGGCCAAGCTAAAGTCCTTCTCTGCCTGGGTTTCATGCACGAAGGTGCCGCCCACCACCACAT
>JAKFXC010000046.1 GCA_021731625.1 Candidatus Omnitrophota bacterium | reverse complement strand
TTTCTAATTCTTCTCCCCGGATTTGTCCAAGCCGGCGAACCTCAGCCGCAAGGCAATCAAGGGTACATTAAAGGTAAACCACCCGAAAAAATTCCTGTGGTTGAGAAAGCCCCTGGAACAAATCCATGATTAGTAGCGAGGATCCTCAAACTCCTGCGCAAGCCGGATGAGTGGATCGATAATTATATGTTCGGCAAGTAGCTCCCTCGCCTCAAAACGCATACGCCCCTAAAATCAACATGTAGGCCTTCAAGCAGCGGATGATCAGCAGCCCCGCTAAAACCATCACCAGCATTGCCAAAACCCACCAATTCTTCTGGGCCGCCGTCACTAAATTTTTAGCCAGCACCGTTGCGGTGATAATCCCCACGGGGGCCAAAAAAATGAAATACCGGGCGGACAGCACGAACCCTTCCCGTCCATGACCAAAGGTCATGACCGCCATGAGCGCCAGCGACGCCGCAATCAGCATCAGCGTAAGCAGCCAACAGGCCCACCCCTCCGGCGGCAGCCGTTTCGCTTTAGCCGTCAAGAGCCCGGCTCCCACCGCATAAATCCCCGCCACCCATAAAACATCCGCCGACACATTCAGATCCAGAAGCCCCCAAGGGCTTTCCATCCAGAATGTGTAGTGCGGGGCGCGGCTGTAATAAAAAAGGGCGACGCCGATAGGCAGCAGGGAAATCCAAATATACCGCTGCCATTTTCTACTTAATTGGGTTACGGTATGTGTCCCCCATACTAGTAGCGTGACAACAGCGATTTGGATGATTGAAAAAACCACGGTTAGGGCCAATAATAAATTTGTGACGCCCAGGGCCACAAACCATTTTTGCTGTCGGGACGTGTCCCGATGGGACACGTCCCGCAAAAGTCCGATCAAAATCAGCGTTTGGGCTGTGGTGAGCAAGACCCACAACGCATACGGACGGGCCTCAGCCCAATACGCCCAGACCATAAAGGAAGATAAGGACAAGAGCAAAGCGTATAACCCCCAGATCCATCCATAAACGCGGACAAAAAAATAAACCATCAAAGCCATGGCCAGGGACATGCACACATTAGGGAGAACGCGAAAAATCCATTGGGCTTTGGAATCCACCACCGCCTCTCCGTCCCACGGGACCGGCAGCGCATAACCGAACGCGCTGCCCAGCATTTTCTGGAGCACATAAAACAGCGGCGAAACATTGCCTTCCGCAACTCCACCGGCAAGAATCTGCGCATACGAACATTTTTGAATGCTGTGGACCTGGCTGTAGACCTCATCGTTCCACATCGGTTTTTTGGCGGCCAGCCAAAATCCGATGAGCAGCAGCAATGCAAAAATCATCGCCGCCGTCAGCAGGGGTAGATCAATCGCGCGGGAGTCAATAGATTTGGACATCGAGGTCCTTTGTGACATTTGCCGCCACGTCCGGCGGGATCTTGTGATCCAGGACTTGGCGGCTAAAGACCAGCAATTGTTTGGCCTTCGCGTAACCTTGTTCCAATTGTTGGCCCACGGTTTGCGCGGAGACTTCCTGCCCGGCCAACATGTCCACATAGATCTTGGAGCTGTACATAGAGCGAAAAGCCTGTGTGGGCTCAATCCTTAAGGCCCGCGAAAACATTTGAGCGGCCTGCGGATAAAGATTTCTTTTTAGATACAGCACCGCCACATCATAATAAATCCAAAAAGAGGACGGATTTAAGGCCGCTGCTTTTTCAAAGAAACTGAGCGCCGTATCTGCCCGACCCAGGCGGGCGTAACAAAAACCCAAGAGCGCATACGCATCAGCACTACGGCCCCCCATACCGGAAACAATCTTAAAATAGGTAATATACTGTTGCAAAATTTGAGGATTCGGTACAATAGGGCTTAGCAAGGCCCCGTACGAGGCAGGCATAAAATAATTGAGGGTCCTTAACTGGGCGCTGCGGAATTCTCGGCCAATTAAGAAACTCAGCAAAAGAAACACAGCCAGCAACGACAGCAGTTTCCCGGCAAGAATAAATTTTTTATGGCCCTCAATCATCGACGTTCCAATATTACCTTTTGCGCAATCGATTGTCAACTATGGCCCCAGCGCCCCCATTGCGGCTCCCAGCTCTAATTGCCGTCTTGACCGTTATTTCCATCCTTTTGTGGTGTCACCTTTTTAGATTTCTCCTCAATGCCAGCGCTCCCCTACAAGGCGATGCCTTTCCCTATTTAGGCCATATCCGCTTTTACGTTGAAAACATGATGAGAGGCGTTTACCCATTATGGAACCCCTACGAAAACGTCGTCAATGAATTTTTCCTCCGCCGGATTGGAGAATTTAATCCTTTTTTCGGGGTGATTGCCCTGCTCAAAACCGCTGGCCTACCTTTTCAAATCGCCCACCGGATATTTTTGGCGGGGTATTTCTTTCTGGGAATGGGCGGCTTTTATTTGTTCTGCCGACGCCTCTTCGGCGACCAGCGCGTATCCTTTATGGCCACCCTGACGCTCTTTTTTTCCGCCCTGGGCGCCCAGACGTTTGAGTCATTCCTGCTCTTAGAGATTGTTCCTTATATCTGGTTCTTTTTCTTTCTAACGGCCTTTGTTCAAACCCCCCGTCGGATTTTCATGCTGGGCGCGGTGTTTGCTCTCATGATCATCAACATCACGTATATCCCGTTTTATTTCTATGTCCTGTTCTCGCTCTTTTTGCTGATTTTTGCGATGCTCTATGCCCCTGGCTTGGGGCAGCTGGCAGCACGGGCCCGGGATTTTGCCAAGCACAACCGCATGTTTACGCTGGCTTGCGCCGGGCTTTTGGCTGTTTCTCTGATTCCGGGCATGTTATGGTACCAGCAGGCCCGACGCGGTGAAGCGCTGCCAGTCGACCGGCATGTCGGATCAACTTCGCCCAACTCCGCCACCGTTGGGCTCAACAAAGTCAATGAAGGCGGGGCCCGGTTATATTTAATTTTGGACCGGCAGTTTGTCAATTTGGATAAACTGGAACTCAAAGACTTCTATATCCCTTTATTTGCATTTCTCATGCTGGCGGCAGGGGCATGGCTGCGTCTTAACCGCCGTCTGGTCTGCTTATTTGGATTCGGCTGCGTTGTTTTTTTAATCGGGTTGGCCGATGCCTCCTACGTGCATGAATTCCTATATAAATATACGCCATTCTTCAAATACTTCCGCAACATGCAGTTTTTCTTGTGGCTTGGGGTATTGCCAGTATTCATCCTCTTTGTCGCCGAAGAACTGCGAGTTTTTCTAAAAAGCACCGAAAGCAAAAATCCTAACCGCGGTGCCTTAAGCGCCTGGGTTATTGTGGTGCATGGAGCGGCGTCAGGTTTCTTTTTATATTCCGGAATCAGTGGTTTTGCGACCTATGCGGTGATTGTCCTTAGTCTGATATGGATGTTGGCCCACATTTGGGGCCTGGGTCGTCCCCAAATCACCCTCATCATTTTATGGGGCGCCGTGGTGCTCCAACCATTTGAGGCTTTTAGCCGCTTTGCACTCGCCTATCCCCCGTTGCCGCGGCCGGAATTCGCGTATGAATTTAATTATGCTTTTGAGCTTCCTACCGCTGAGGCCATTCAAAGGGCAACCAATGGGGAGGTGCGTTCTAAGTCCTATGATCCGCCTTACTTTACCACTCAGTGGTTTTACAAGGCCTCCTCGCACGTCAACAATGTTGTGCTTGGAAAGTACGGGGACATGCCGTTTATCGCTTATGACCGCGTGGAATCCGTTAGCGGCGAGGTGGACTGGCAGCGGCTGGAAGGGGCCCTGACTTATTTTGAAAACGTGGCTTTTGTGTCCAGCCCTAATGTGCCCACGGGAACAGGCACGGCCCCTCCCGCCGCCAGAGTGATGTCCAACACCGACCAAGACTTTAAAGTTTTAAAATTTGACGCGAACGAAATGAAGGTCAAAATGTCTTTTGCGGAACCAAAATTTTTAGTAAGTTCGGTCAATTATCACAGCCAGTGGAGAGCTTTTATCGACGGAAAACCGGCCCCGCTGTGGCGCACCAATGTTTTTGCGCAAGGGTTGTGGGTGCCGGCCGGGGACCACGTGGTGCATTGGCGTTTCGCTCCTGGGTGGAGGTTTGCGCTGGCCTATGGCCTGGCAGCGTTGTACTTTGGCATTTTGGGATGGCTTTTGTGGTCATGGTCACGTACTTTAAAAAAATAGCGGATCTGCTGTTTTGCCGGGTGATGCTTTTGTTCCTGGTGTTTACGCTTTTATTGACGGTATTGATCAAACATGACACCTTGAAGGTCAAGGCCTTAAATTACTTTATTCCCTCCGAAACCGATTTGCGGGATTTTGTGTTCCACCCGGAGCTGATGAGTACGGAACGCATCAAGGATGTCCTGGTCTATTATGATGCCGGCTGCCAATTCTTGTCCCGTGACCCAGAGGTCCCGGCCCCCTGCGGCACCGCCGCGTATGCGTATTATTATTTGGGTAAGAAAGAGAAGGCCGTCAATTATTATTTAAATGCCATCAAACGCTGCCCCGGTTTTTTCTGGTTTTACTTTAACCTTGGCGTGATTTATTATAATGACGAGCAGTATAAAAAGGCCATGGACTATTTTGCCCTGGCCTTGTCGGTCAGCCAGGAACAGTCCCTGCGTTTTCTACTGGTGACCAAGACCTACCGGGACCTGTCTAAAATGCTGGGGCTGTTCCCCCAAGATTTCGGGCACGGCCTGGAAGAAGGCCTGGAGCATGCCAAAAAATTATATTTGATCAGCCGTTTGCTGGCCGAAAACAAGGACTTCAGGGCCCAAGTCGAGCGAAAAAAAATCAACCTGAGGATATTTTAACGATGTGTTTAGGCCTGACTTTTTTGTGTTAAGCTGAGTTGATATGGTCCGCATTCTATTTTTGCTCTCGGTTTTTGCGATTTTGCTGATCCATGGCGTCATCGCCCTGGTCTTCCCTCCTATTTGGTGGTCCATGGTTTTTTTCGGGCCGCTCATGCTGATCGGTCTCATCGACATGGTGCAAAGTCAAAAGTCCATTTGCCGGAATTTCCCCCTCATCGGGCATTTGCGGTATTTGATGGAATTTATCCGCCCCGAAATCAACCAGTATTTTGTGGAATCCAATTCTTCGGGACGGCCGTTTAGCCGCGAGGAGCGCTCGGTGATTTACCAGCGCGCCAAGAACGTGCGCGACACCATCCCTTTCGGCACCCAAATGGATTTATACCAAACCGGCTATGAATGGGTGAACCATTCGCTGCTGCCTAGGGCGGTGGACCCGCAAACCATGCGCATCACCGTCGGTGGTCCCGATTGCAATGCCCCTTATTCCTGCAGCGTGCTCAACATCGGGGCCATGAGTTACGGATCGCTGAGTAAAAACGCGGTGATGGCTTTTAACGAAGGCGCCCGCTTAAACAACTTTGCCCACAATACCGGCGAGGGCGGCTTAAGCCCTTTTCATCTGCAAGGCGGCGGAGACCTGATCTGGCAGATCGGCACCGGCTATTTTAGCTGCCGCCAAAAAGATGGGTCTTTCTGCCCCGATCAATTCAAGGAGAAATCGCGGCTGCCGAACGTCAAAATGATTGAACTCAAATTGTCCCAGGGGGCCAAGCCAGGCGGGGGCGGCATCCTGCCCGGCGCCAAGGTGAGCGCGGACATCGCGGCAGTGCGCGGGGTACCCATCGGCAAAACCATCCTTTCCCCGCCCTCCCATCCGGGATGCGACACCCCGGTCAAATTGCTGCAGATGATCGTTAAACTGCGCGAGCTCTCCGGCGGCAAACCGGTGGGATTCAAATTGTGCATCGGAAAACGGCATGAATTTTTGGCCATCTGCAAGGCGATGGTCAAAACCGGCATGCGTCCGGACTTTATCGCCGTCGACGGCGGCGAAGGCGGCACCGGCGCCGCACCATTGGAATTTTCCAACCGCATCGGCTATCCGCTGACGGAGGGTCTCATTTTTGTGCAGAATGCCTTGGTGGGGTTTTCCCTGCGGGAAAAAATCAAAATTTTTGCCAGCGGCCGGGTGACCACGGGCTTTGGCATGGTGCATCACATGGCCATCGGGGCGGACGCCATCTATTCGGCCCGCGGGATGATGATGGCTTTAGGTTGCATCCAGGCCCTAAAATGCGATTCCAACCATTGCCCCGTCGGCATTACCACCCATGACCCGGGGTTGGTCATTGGATTGGTGGTCTCAGAAAAACGCCACCGGGTGGCCTCGTATCACCGCAACACCGTCAAAAGTCTCAGCCAAATCATAGGGGTCATGGGCCTGGAACACCCGTCGCTGCTGCGGCCCTGGCACATCATGCACCGCTTAGACACCGTCCGGGCCACGCACTTGGGGCATATTTATAATTTTCTTAAGGGCGGCGAATTACTGAGTGATGCGCTCCCGGTCGATTTCGAGGAGGCGCATAAAGTTTCTTCGGCGGATTCATTTGCGCGCGCCTATTGAGGTCTATATGAAATCGCTGGTGCTCTCCCTCAGTCAGATGATCTTGACCCTGGCGCTCTACGTTCTGGGTGCCGTGGTCATAGGGATTTCGCTGGTTCCGGCGGTGCTGTTCGTGTCTGCGGTCTGGTTAAACAACGCCGGCAAGGAATTCGTCGTCCAAGTGACTTGGACTTGCATGGCAGCGGCCGGCGGATATTTTCTATTTGGCCTCACCCTCATGCTCGCCGTGGGCCTTCTGCGCACGGTGTCAGGCCTGCGCTTGCGGGAAGGCCATTATAAAATCGGCTCAACGGAAATGCTCAAGTGGTTTTTTGTCAATGCCTTGTTCTTGAGTGTCCGCACGGTATTCATCGAGTTTACGCTGCTGACCCCCTTTTGTAACTTGTTTTACCGGCTGATGGGCGCCCGGGTGGGCCTCAATGTCCAGATCAACTCCAAAAATGTGGCTGACCACTCCTTGCTGGAGATTGGTGACCATGCGGTCATCGGCGGGAACGCCACCGTGATCGGCCATTCCTTTGAATCCCAAGGCTTGCGTCTGGCCAAAGTGAACATTGGAAAGAAAGTCATCGTCGGATTGAATGCGGTCATTATGCCCGGCGTAGTGATTGGTGACGGTGCTATCATTGCCGCCGGGGCGATTGTTCCTAAACAAACTGTGGTGGAGCCCGGGGTGATTTATTTTAGTCCGGACCGCCAGGTCAAAAAAAATAGCTCATGAAGATCGTCGCATCATCCACCTTGTTGGCAGTTATGGTTTGGCTCGTGCCGCTGGGCGTGTATATAAAACCCGCGCAGGAGCAAAAAACCTGCGGCGGCCAACGGGCCATTTGCCTATGTCTGCATCAAGCAGCTAAAGGCAAACCCAGTCAGCCCGGCAAACCAATGCTGGTGACGGCACAGGGCAGCGCTCACAAAGAGCCGGCCCCTTCCGGCGCGGGAAATGAGTTGCTGGCTGAACGATTCGTGCTCCAAATCGCCTCCCCCGTTGCCAAACTTCCACGCTGGCTGACGCATCATTACTCTCTCCTCGTTAGCAAATCCATCGAGCCGGTCCCAAAAGCTTAAGTCTCGTCTGTCACACATACCTTGCCAACAACCTTTTCTTCCCTATGAGGAGAATTATGTCTAAATCCATTCCATTCATTTTACTTGTAATTCTGTGGGTGTGCCCGGTGCATCTGGTGCAGGCCTGCGAATCGTGCCTGATCACCCGGCTGGGCAAGGACAATCCTGTGCGCACAGAAAGCCAAGATCAAAAATGGTTTTTCGAATACTTTTTCGAGCAGAAAAACTATGACCGCATGGACCTAGGCGAGGCCCACAGTTTGCATCATGCGGGACACGAAGTGCACGACAAAACCACGGAGGACTTTCACCATTTTATTTTTGGTGCGAACTTTAGTGATGGGCTGTCCGTGACCGTAGAGACGCCGTACATCATCCGACGGTCCCTCGAGGTTGACAGCCATGCCACACTCGGAAAAAAACAGAGTTCCGAAGGTTTTGGGGACACCACTCTTCTCTCCACCCACCCGTTATGGAAATTCGGCAGGCAGTGCGTGGGGGCCGCGGCAGGCATCAAATTTCCCACCGGATACCGGGGCGAAAAAAATACCGCCGGCACCAAGTTTGAACCAGAATTGCAGCCGGGGTCAGGGTCTTTTGATTATATCGTGGGAGGATTTTACAAAGCCAACACCGACCGTTGGGAGGTGGCTGGCAATGTGTCTTATGTGATCAATACCGAGGGTGCTTACGATTTTAAATTCGGGAACGCCCTCACCGCCTCCGTGGCGTCCACGTATCTATTAAGTTCAGCCAACCGCAAAGTGCAGGTCAGGGTCGGCGGGGATGTGGTTTATCAAAATTCCTGGAAGGAAAAACACAACGGTCTAAAAAACCCCGACAGCGGCGGGCAGCGCATTTTGGGAGGGCCGCTCGTCACCATGCGCGGCGGCCAGACCACTTTGCTCGCTTCAATCCTGTTCCCCGCCTACCAAAACATGGGCGGTTTGCATCAAGAGCTAGACTACACCTGGACCCTGGCGGCGCGGATAGCATGGTAAAAAAGTAGGGACAACTCCCTATTAATTATCTTTTAAAACTGCCGATTAATAGGGAGTTGTCCCTACTTTTTAACCTTGTATCCCCCTAGTTCATATGTTAGATTTATAAGCTTATGCTGAAGAAATTTCAACTGACAGACGGAAAATTGGCTGAAATCGCCGAAGGCGATGCGCAATTCTTTGTCTACATTAACCCTGATGACAAGGAAAAAGCCTACCTGACCGGTGAGCTGTGCATTGACAGCCACACCCTCAACTCTAGCCTGGACCCAGAAGAATTAGGCCGCGTGGAATTCGAGGCCAACCACCTGGCCGTCATTATCAAAAGGCCCAAGAAATACAACGTCAACGACAACTTTATTTTCCGAGTCTCGTCCGCCGGACTTTTCTTGTTTCAAGACAAACTTGTTTTAGTCATTAGCGACGAAAGCCTGACCTGGGAGGCGCGAATTTTTTCGCGCATGCACTCGGTGCGCGATATTTTTTTAAGGATCATTTTTTATTGCGTGGTCCACTTTGAAGAGCACTTGCGCGTCATCCGCAAAATTTCGGAAGAACTCGAGCATGCCATCAATGAGGCCATTTCCAACAAAGATCTGCTGCACATGTTTAAATTAAGTAAAAGCCTGGTCTATTATCTGGACGCCATCAATTCCAACAGCAAGGTCATCGAACGGCTGAAGATGAACTCTCTCAAACTGACCTTCGACCAGGAAGTGCAAGAATTCCTAGACGACCTGACCATCGAGAGCAGCCAGTGTTACCAGCAAGCCGACTCTTATCTAGAAGTGCTCTCAGGCATGACCGACGCCTGGGCCTCCATTGTTAACAATAACCTCAATATCCGCCTAAAACGGCTCACGGTGGTGTCCATTTGCATCATGACCCCCACCCTGGTCGTGAGCCTGTTCTCCATGAACGTCACTCTCCCGCTGCCGCATGACGGCTCTACGCATTCATTTTGGATCGTCTCCGGCATGGCCGCCGTTTCCGTCCTGGTGCTTTTGCTAGTCGGCTTGTATAAAAAGCTTTAAGCGCATTGACCCTGCCGAAGGCCTCCGATAAAATGATTTTATGTCTCACATTGCGGTCAGCTTCAGCCAGGTGGCAGATGTGCAGGAAGCCGCGCACCAGGCCTGCGTCGCTGTCAAAACCAAACTAAACTGCGTTCAAACCGATTTGGTGATTGTTTTTGCCTCGCCCACCTACGCGACCATCGAGGCCCTCAACGTCATCCACACGATTCTAAAGCCGCGCCGGCTGGTCGGATCCTCCACCGCGGGAGTGATCCTTTCCGAAGGAGTTTTCACGCGCGGCATCGGCATCCTCGCCGTGAACTCCATGGAGATGACCTTCGGCATTGCCAGCCGGGCCTTGGACCGCCGGTCTGAGCCCCGCGATGCCGGGTTTGAATGGGGACGAAAAATCAATGCGGACTGCAAATCTCCGCAGCACCAGGCCTGCTTCTTATTCACCGACCATGCCTTTAATAATTCTTTATTTATCCGCGGGGCCCAGGAAGTGTTCGGCTTCGGCGTCCCCTTGCTGGGCGCGATCAGCAGCGACAATTTCCAATTTCAAAAAGTATGCCAGTTTTTTCAACAGCAAGTCTTGACCCAACATGCCGTCGGGGTCCTCATCTCCGGTGCGCACATCGCCTGGTCCTGCAAGCACGGGTTTAAACCGCTGGGCAAACCCCGCACCATTACCAAGGCCAGGTCCAACATCATTCAAACCATCGATGACGTGCCTGCCATACAAATTTATAAGGATTACCTTGGGCCGGACGCCGAGGGTTTGACCAAAGGGGTTTTTTCATCCCACGCCATCCTTTACCCGCTGGGCATTTATATTGAGGAACAAAGGCAATACTTGCTTAAAAATGCGATTGACATACTTGCGGACGGGAGTATTGTATGTCAAGGAGACGTCCCCGAGGGTGCGGAGGTGCATTTGATGATCGGCAACCGCGACTCCTGCCGCAACGCGGCGGCCGCCACGGCCAATCAAGTCAAGGATATGCTCGGAGGGCGCCAGGCAAAATTGATCCTGATCATCGAATCGGCGGCCCGCTATAAAATTTTCAGGAACCAGGCCTCTTCAGAAATCCTGGCCATCAAGGAAATTCTAGGATACACCACCCCGCTCATCGGCATGTATGCGTTCGGAGAAATCGTTCCGATCACCTCTGACTATATAACCAATACCACCCATATCCAAAACGAAAGCATCACTATTTTAGCGATTGATTAAACGCCATGCCGTGGACCGATCAAATATTGATGTTGGGCCCGATCGCCATCTTTATCCTTCTGGGGGTGATTTATTACCTGGGCACCACCCTCTCGAGCAAGACCAAAGCCATCCAGATCATGGAAGCCGGGCATGAAAAACTGATGCGCTCCTTTAACGAATTGGATGAGCAAGCCAAGTTGATTGTGCGCACCGACCTGGAACTCAACAAGGCCCAGGAAGAACTCGACAAACGCTTAAACGGCATCATTGCCCTGCAAAGAACGTCGAGGGAAATCAGCCAGGCCCTCAATGAGTCGGAAATTTTTCAAAAACTCAACCCCAAACTTTTTGAGGAGCTGGGGTTCTCCATGGTCCTGGTGTCCACCATCAACGAAAAAGGGCATTTGTACCGGCGCACCAGCACCGGCATCGTCGAGGAAAAGATCCCCGACATGCTTAGGCGTTTTGAACAAGACGAGCACTTAAAGACCGCACTGAATGAAAGCCACGCGTTTTCTTCCGGCAATTCCTCACGCCAGACGAAAGAAAAAATCGTGGCCATTTTTGCCGCCGAACATTTTGTCCTGGCGCCCATTCTGACCCAAAACGGCACCATTGGTTTTATATTTGTCGGCAACCGCTACAACGCGCCGGTCATCACCCAGGGCGACGAGGAGCTGGTGAGCATTTTGGCGGGGCAGATCGGGCAAAGCTTGGAGAATGCCCAGCTCTTTGAGAAGGTGTTTCGTTCCAGCCAGGAGCTGGAACTCAAAGTCAAAGAGCGCACCAAACAGCTGGCCACGGCGTTGGGGCAAGTCGAGGATGTCAGCCGCAAAAAATCGGAATTTATTTCGGCGGTGTCGCATGAGCTGCGCACGCCGCTGACGTCCATCAAAGGGTATGCCGCCATCCTCATGGCCGGAAAAATCGGGGAGATCCCCGACGCGGTCAAGGAACGCTTAGGGAAAATCAATTCGCACTCCGACAACTTGGTGGCACTGATCAATGACCTGCTCGACATTGCGCGCATTGAATCCGGCCGGGTGGAAATGAAATTTGGTCTGTATTCGGTCAAGGCCGTGCTCGACAATGTGGTGGATATCCTGGGGCCGCAGATGAAAGACAAAGAAGTCAAGGTCGCACTCAATATCCCCCCCTCCATCAGCCATTTTTACCTTGATCTTCCCCAAGCCGAACGGGTCTTTATCAATCTGCTCAATAATGCGGTCAAATTCACTCCCAAGGGTGGGACCATCACCATTTCGGTGTCACCGGTCCTGGATAAAGGGTTTTTGACTTTTCATGTGATGGACACCGGGATCGGCATTGCCCCGGATGATTTGAAAAAACTCTTCGATGAATTTTACCGGGTGGACAATGAAATCAACCAGAACGTCAAAGGCACCGGCTTGGGGTTGACGCTGGCAAAAAACATCGTGGAAGCGCATCGCGGTTACATAGCGGTCAAAAGCCAGGTCGGCTCTGGCACCACCTTTTCGTTTACCCTGCCCTCCTCGGCAGAGGCCTATGAGAGTGTAAAACCATACAAAACCATGTAAGGACCCCATGCGCCAAGAAAAAATACTGATTATCGACGACGACCCTGACATCCTGGATGTCCTGAACTTAAGTCTCTCAGGACTCTACAACGTCATCTCCGCTGCCAACGGCAAAGAAGGACTGGAGCTGGCCAAATCCAAGTCCCCAGACCTGGTGATCACCGACTACATGATGCCGGTGATGAACGGGCCGCAGTTTGTGCGGGAGTTGCGCAAGGACGTTTTGCTGCGGCATTTGCCGGTCATCATGCTCACCGGAAAAGGCGAAGTCAAGGACATGGTCGCCGGCATCGAGGCCGGGGCCGACGATTATTTGGTCAAACCTTTTGAACCGGAAGCTTTGCTGGCCCGTATCCGCATGATTTTAACACGCACCCTGCGCTCCCTCGACGCCAATCCGCTGACCCTGTTGCCGGGAAACACATCGGTCATGGAAGAACTGCAAAACCGCATCAACTCCGGCACCATTTTCGCCGTCGGGTATGCGGACCTGGACAAATTTAAAATTTATAACGACAAATATGGTTTTGAAAAAGGGGATGAGGTCATCCGCCATACCGCCCGCATCCTCATCAATACGGTGCAAACCCTTGCCGGATCCGAAGGTTTTGTCGGTCACATCGGGGGCGACGATTTTGTTTTTGTTTGCGACGACAGCAAGGCCGATGCGGTAAGTGAAAACGTGATCAACGCCTTCGATGCCGTGGCCCCCTCGTTTTATAAAGAGGAGGACCGGCAAGCGGGGTTTATTTCCGGGCGTGACCGGCAGGGCAATGAGACCAAAGCCGGGTTGGTCTCCATTTCCATCGGCATTGTCAGCAACCGCGATCAGAAAATTTCCCACGTCGCGCAAATCGGAGAGATCGGCGCTGATCTTAAGAAATTTGCCAAACAAGTAGAAAAAAGCAATTTTGTGCGGGACCAGCGGAAAATTTAAGGATTGAGGCTTTTTAGGTTGCGGATGACTTCGGCGCGGTCGGCGGCACCAAAGAAAAAGCTGGCGGTGATGAGCACCCGCGCACCGGCGGCGACAGCCAAAGGCGCGGTTTCGGCATTGATCCCCCCGTCAATAGCAATGTCCCCTTTGAAGTCTTTGCGCAGTTGCAATATCTTAGGCAGGACCAAGGGGATAAATTTCTGCCCGGCGTAGCCGGGATTGACGGACATGATGAGCACCCCGTCGCAGTCATCCAAAACGTCCGTAATAAGCGGGGTCCCGGGGTTGATCACAATGAATGCTTTTTTCCCCAGCGCCTTGATGCGTTTTAAATCCGCCCGCAGAGGTTTGGCATCCACCTTGTCAACTTCCTTAGGCCACTGGTTCCATTGCCGGCTGCTCGCCCGGCGCTCCCCATAACATTCCACCTGGATTTGAATGATGTCCGCCCCGGCCTTGGCGTAGGACTCAATGTACTGGCCGGGATGCTCGATCATCAAATGCGCTTCAAGGGGAAGTTTCGTGTGGGCGCGTATGGCTTCGACCATCAAAGGGCCGATGGTAAGATTAGGAACAAAATGGCCGTCCATGCAGTCGATGTGGAAGCGGTCGACGCCGGCAGCTTGGGCGTTTTTGACCTCCTCGGCGAGGCGGCCGAAATTGGCAGCGAGGATACTGGCGGAGATTTCAATGGGTTTGGTCATATTACCTGCCAAAAAACTAATATTAATGCGCGGGGAGGGAGTTGAACCCTCAAGCCTTGCGGCACACGCCCCTCAAACGTGCGCGTATACCAATTCCGCCACCCGCGCAGATTCTTCCTTAAATCTAATAAATAGGGGGCTGGCCCCTATTTTCCTTTTTCAAGTGCCGCGGCGATGAAGGCCTTAAACAACGGGTGCGCGGCGTCGGGTTTCGATTTAAATTCCGGATGGAATTGACAGCCCACAAACCAGGGATGGTCTTTGATCTCGACGATCTCCACCAGGTCCCGCTCGGGATTATGGCCCGCGATCACCAAGCCCTGTTCTTCCAGGGCGGCCCGATACGCATTGTTGAATTCATAGCGGTGGCGGTGCCGTTCGGATATCTTTCCCGAGCGGTACGCCTCAAAGGCCCGGGTCCCCTTCTCAATGCTGCAGGCAAACGCCCCCAGACGCATGGACGCCCCCAGATTCTTCACCTCTTTTTGCTCCTCAATCAAACTAATCACCGGAGGTTTGCTGTCTTTGTCAAACTCCGTCGAGTTGGCGTCTTTGAGGCCGCATACGTGCCGGGCAAACTCGATGGTGGCAATCTGCATCCCTAAACAAATCCCAAAAAACGGGATCTTGTTTTCCCGAATGTAGTGCACGGCGCGGATCTTGCCTTCAATGCCGCGGCTGCCGAATCCGCCCGGGATCAAAACCCCCTGTACATCCTTTAAAATCTTTCTCGGGTCGTTCTTTTCCAAGTCCTCAGAGTCTACTTTAAGGATCGTCACCCGCGCGTTGTTGGCAATGCCGCCGTGGGCCAGAGCCTCATAAATGGATTTATAGGCGTCCTGCAAGGACATGTACTTCCCCACCACGCCGATCTTGACTTCCTTCGCCGGGGCGCGCACACGTTTGAGCACCCCATCTTCCCAAGCTTTCAGTCCCCGGTCCTGCAGCTTGATGTTCAATTTTTTTAGGACCAGGCTGTCCAGCCCCTCTTTTTTAAGCGCCACCGGGACCTCATAAATATGCCTCACGTCCAACGCTTCAATGACCGCTTCCACATCCACGTTGCAAAAGAGGGCGATTTTTTCCCGCTGCTCTTGGGTGATGGGCTTTTCCGTGCGGCACAATAAAATCTGCGGGATGATGCCGATCTCGCGCAAACGGCCCACCGAATGCTGTGTGGGTTTGGTTTTCTGCTCGCCCGCCGAGCGGATATACGGCAACAGGGTCACGTGGATATTCAATGCATAATTTTCCCCCAGCTCCCAACGCAATTGGCGGATGGCTTCCAGGAACGGCAGGCTTTCAATGTCTCCGACGGTGCCGCCAATCTCCACAATGGTGATATCCACATCATTTTGCTTGGCGACTTTTTTGATCCGCTCTTTGATTTCATCCGTGATGTGCGGGATGATCTGCACGGTCTTGCCTAAATAATCGCCGCGGCGCTCCTTGGTGATCACCGAATAATAGACCTTGCCGGTGGTGATCGAACTGTCCTTAGACAAAACGGCATTGGTGAAACGCTCGTAATGACCCAGGTCGAGGTCTGTCTCCGCCCCGTCGTCGGTCACATAAACTTCCCCATGCTGGTAAGGGTTCATGGTGCCGGGGTCCACATTCAAATAGGGGTCGCATTTAATGATGGCGGTTTTCAGGCCGCGGGCTTCCAGCAACTTCCCCAGAGAAGCGGCTGCAATGCCTTTGCCCAAACTCGAAACCACGCCGCCGGTCACAAAAATAAATTTACTCATGGTGTGCTCATGGCGTTACCGTATGGCCTTTTTCCAGCTGCAGTTTATCGGTGTTGACGGGAATGGGAGTCGGATATTTGCCGGTGAAACAGGCCGTGCAAAACCCGTTTTTATTCTTCATTACTTCCAGCATCCCTTCACGGCTCAAATATCCCAGCGAATCCACCTTGATATAATCGGCAATTTCTTTAACCGTCTTATTGTGCGCAATGAGTTCTTTGGTCGATGGAAAATCAATCCCGTAAAAACACGGCGAAACAATCGGCGGGCAGGAGATGCGCATATGGATCTCTTTGGCCCCGGCCGCCCGGATTTCCTGGATGCGGTTGCGGGAGGTGGTGCCGCGCACGATGGAATCCTCGACCACCACCACCTTTTTCCCCTCCAGCACTTCCCGTATGGGATTGAGTTTAACACGCACACGGAAGTCGCGCAAAAATTGGGTGGGCTGAATAAAGGTGCGGCCAATGTAGTGGTTGCGGATCATGCCGATCTCAAAAGGCAAATTGAGCTCCTGCGCATAGCCTAAGGCCGCATAATTGCCTGAGTCGGGAATGCCCATGACAAAATCCGCCTGCATGGGATGTTCCTTGGCCAATTGCGCGCCCAAGCGCTTGCGCACCTGGTACACGTTGTCGTCGAAGATATGGCTGTCTGGACGGGCAAAATACACATTTTCAAAAACGCAAAAGGCCCGGCCCTCTTCCTGAATCTTGGGCAAGAATGTCGACTCTATATGATTGCCTTTGATAATAACGATCTCCCCCGGCTCGACCTCCCGCACAAACTTGGCCTTCATCAAATCAAACGCACAACTCTCCGACGCTAAAATGTACCCCTCATCGAGCTTCCCTAAACACAACGGCCGAAAGCCCTGGGGATCCCGGGCCCCGATGACATAGTCCTCATACAAAAACACCACCGAATACGCGCCTTTCAACTGGGCCAGCATTCTGGAAAACCATTCCTTGAGTTCCCCGTTGGTGGTCCGGGCCAGCAAATGCACCATGATCTCCGAATCCATCGAGGTCTGGAAAATGGACCCGGCGGCTTCCAGGCGGGCGTAGAGCTCCTCGGTATTGGTCAAATTGCCGTTATGGGCCACGGCGATCGGCTTCTTGCGGTGGGTCACAAAGATCGGCTGGATGTTTTTGATGTTGGACCCCCCCGTCGTGGAATAACGGGTGTGGGCAATGGCTGCGTGGCCTTTGAGTTTGGCAATGCTCTCTTCATCAAAATTATCCACCGCCAGGCCGGTCCGCTTGAGCACATGGGTGTCTTTCCCGTCGTAGGTCACAATTCCGGCCGCTTCTTCGCCGCGGTGCTGCAGGCCATACAACCCCAGGAACGCCATTTTACCGGCTTCTTTATGATGAGATATCCCGATGATGCCGCACATTAAACAGCCACCTTTGTTTCGTATAAAGTTTGCAAGGGTTCCACGGTAAATTCTTCTTTCAAGCTGGCCTCAATGCCGCTGAGCGCCGCCATAGCGCCTTGCAAGGTGGTGATGCAGGGCACGTTATGCAAAATGGCCGCGGCCCGGATGGACCGCATGTCGGACTGGCTTCGCTTTCCGGAAGGAGTATTGATAATTAGATTTATCTCACCTTTTTTGACCAAGGTCAAGGCATTATTTTCGCTTTCCTGGGCCTTGTCGACGACGGTGACATCGATGCCGGCCGCGCGCAGCAGCTGGGCGGTGCCTTTGGTGACCAAAATCTTAAACCGAAACCCGGCCAGCTTTTTGGCAATAGACACCACCTGCGATTTATCGGAATCACTGACGCTTAAGAACACCGTGCCTTTCGTGGGCAGGGCCTGGTTGGCCGCGAGCTGCGCCTTGGCAAACGCCGCCCCGAAACTCGGGGCTATGCCCATGACTTCGCCGGTGGACTTCATCTCCGGCCCCAAAATAATGTCCACCCCGGAAAAACGGCTAAACGGCAGCACCGATTCCTTCACGGTGAAATATTTTAAATCCTCGGGATCGGGCAAGTCGTATTCGCTCAATTTTTTTCCGGCCATGACCTGGGCGGCAATCTTGGCCAGGGGCACGCCGGTGGCCTTGGACACAAACGGCGACGTGCGCGAAGCCCGGGGGTTGACTTCCAACACATACACCTGCTTACCCTTGACGGCAAATTGAATGTTTAAGAGGCCGATCACGCTAAGCTCCTTGGCGAGGCGCACCGTATAGCCGCGGATGGTCTTCTTAATATCATCCTTCAAGGTGTGCGGCGGCAGCACGCAGGCCGAGTCTCCGGAATGAATGCCGGCATTCTCGATATGCTCCATGATCCCGGCCACAAACACGTCTTTCCCGTCGCAGATCGCGTCCACATCCACTTCCTGCGCATCTTCCAAAAACTTGTCGATTAAAACCGGATGACCGCGCGAGACACTGTGCACTTCGTCCAGGAACGACTCCAACGACTCCTGGTCATACACAATACGCATGGCCCGGCCGCCCAGCACATAGGACGGGCGCACCAAAATCGGATAGCCGATGCGCGCCGCGGCCTCCAGGGTCTCTTCCTTGGACACCGCCGACGCGTTGTCCGGCTGGGCGATTTTGAGTTCATTGATGAGCTTCGCAAAATGCTCCCGGTTCTCCGCCAAATCAATGGAATCCACCGACGTGCCGATGATGGGGACCCCGGCCTGGTGCAGGCGGCGGGCCAAATTCAGCGGGGTCTGGCCGCCAAACTGCACAATCACCCCGTCGGGCTTTTCCACATCATAGATGTTCATCACATCCTCGAACGTGAGCGGTTCAAAATACAAACGGTCGGAAGTGTCATAGTCGGTCGACACCGTCTCAGGGTTGGAATTAACCATAATGGTCTCATACCCTAAATCTTTCAGCGCAAAGGACGCATGGCAGCAGCAATAATCAAACTCAATCCCCTGGCCGATGCGGTTGGGGCCGCCGCCCAAAATCATGATTTTTTTCTTTTTGTTGCGGGTCTTGATACCGTGCGCCGCCGCCTCGTCTTCGACTTCATACGTCGAATAATAATACGGGGTGTAGGCCTCAAATTCCGCCGCGCAGGTGTCGACCAATTTGAAGGTGGCCGTGACCCCGAGTTCTTTGCGCCACTGCCGCACATCTTTCTCACTCTTGACGTTGTGGTCCTGGTCGGGGCTGGTGATCTCCATGGAGCCGCTTAAGATTTCCGCCAATTGCGCGTCGGAAAATCCATATTCTTTGGCCTGGCGCAACAATGGGAGGCTCAACGTTCCGCTGGCCGCGACCGCCGCTTTTAAATGGTCCTCGAGTTCGATGATTTGGGCGATTTGGTCGATGAACCAAGGATCTATCTTGCTTAAGGCCGCCACCTGCTCGATGCTCCACCCCTTTTGCAGGGCATATTTCAAATAAAAAATCCGCGAGGCATTGGGTTCCACCAAGCGCAAGCGCACCTTTTCATCGTCGATGTCTTTATAATCCTGTTTGTTGTCTAAGCCGACATGGTCGATTTCCAGGCCGCGCAGGCCTTTCTGCAGGGCCTCCTTAAAGGTGCGGCCGATGGCCATGGTTTCACCCACGCTTTTCATCTGCACGCCCAAAATGTCTTTGGCCTCGGGAAATTTTTCAAACGTAAAACGCGGGATCTTGACCACCACGTAGTCGATGCTGGGTTCAAAACAGGCGGGGGTCTCTTTGGTGATGTCATTTTGGATCTCATCCAGCGCATAGCCCACGGCCAGTTTGGCGGCGAATTTGGCGATCGGAAAACCGGTGGCCTTGGAAGCCAGCGCCGAGGAACGGGACACCCGCGGGTTCATTTCAATGACCACCATGCGGCCATTCTCCGGGTTGAGTGCGAACTGGATGTTCGATCCCCCGGTCTCGACGCCGATTTCGCGGATCAACTTGACCGCGGCGTCACGCATGTTCTGGTATTCCAGATCGCTTAAGGTCTGCACCGGGGCCACGGTGATGCTGTCTCCGGTGTGCACGCCCATGGAATCCATGTTTTCAATGGAACAGACAATGACCACATTGTCGTTGTGGTCGCGCATGAGTTCCAGCTCATATTCCTTCCACCCCTCGATGCTTTCCTCGATTAAAATTTCGTGGATCATTGAGCTTTCGATGCCGAGCGCGGCAATGCGCTCAAATTCATCCATGCTGCGGGCTATCCCGCCGCCGGTGCCGCCTAAGGTATACGACGGACGGATAATGCAGGGAAAGCCGATGCTCTCCATGGCTTTCTTGGCCTCTTCCAAGGTACGGGCAAAAACACTTTTGGGTACGTCCAGGCCGATCTTGACTGCAGCGTCTTTAAATTCGCTGCGGTCCTCCGCCTTTTTGATGACCTCGTATTTGGCCCCCAGCATTTCCACATTGTATTTGGCCAGCACGCCCTGCTCGTAGAGTTTCATGGCCAAGTTAAGTCCGGTCTGCCCTCCCAGGGTGGGCAAAATAGCATCGGGCCGTTCTTTCTCGATGATTTTCTCGATAAATTCGGTGGTCAGCGGTTCGATGTAGGTGGCATCGGCCAAGCCAGGGTCGGTCATAATGGTAGCGGGGTTGGAATTGACCAGCACCACGGCGTATCCTTCTTCTTTGAGCGCTTTGCAGGCCTGCGACCCGGAATAGTCGAATTCGCACGCCTGTCCGATCACAATAGGACCGGCGCCGATAATCAAAATTTTCTTAATGTCGCGGCGTTTCGGCAATTAGCGCTGCTCCCCTGCCGGCAATTTCATCCGCAAGCGGCCCGCTTCCATGATCGGTAGGTTGGCTTCCGTCGGGATGTAAATGACCTGCATCTCGTTTTTTTGCAAACCGTGGATCCACAAATAGCGCAAATAATTCTCGTCGATGGATCCGGCAATGATCTTGTTGCTCTGGGCCACGCCGTTGGCGCGGGCCACCTCAATCTCGGCGTCCTTTTTGGCCTTCTGCAGTTCAAATTCTTTTTGCAGGGCCTCCTGCTCGGTGCGGAGTTTGATCTGGATGCTTTGGGCAAAAGTGTCCGGCAGCCGCACGTCGCGCAACAGCACGTCCTGGATGGTGATGCCACGCTGCTGAACCTTGTCTCTTAAAAATTTGACCATGCGTTCGCTGATTTCCTTGCGGCCTTTTTCGTTAAAGAGGGCTTTGACTTCATACCCGCTGACAATTTGGCGGATGGCTTCCCGCAAATACGGTTCCAGCACCACATCCGAATATTGGCGGCCGATGGTTTTGCGCACATGCACCACGTTTTGAGGCGAGACGTTAAAAAGCAGGGAGATATCCAGAGTGGAAATCAAACCTTCCGACGATGGTACCTGGGCTGACTCCTTGAGTTCTTGCGTCTTGGTGTTCCACACTTCCACCCAGCTGACCAACGGAAAATAAAAATGCATGCCGGTGGCCAATGGCTCGTCTTTGATTTTTCCGAAATCGCCCTTGATTCCCGCCTGGCCGTCCTCCACCACCTTCATGGCGCAACCGCTTAACAAAACCAATGCCAAAGGCACAACCCATAGACATCGTTTCATTTGACCACCTCGCTGTTTTTATTAAGTTCGATCATATCGATAAACTGTTTAAATAAATACCGTGCATCGTGCGGCCCTGGCGCGGCCTCGGGATGGTATTGGATAGAGAAGGCTGGCAATTTCTTATGCCGGATGCCTTCCACGCTCTGGTCGTTTAGATTGCAATGGATCATTTCCACATCGTCGAGGTTCAGCGTTTTCATGTCCACGCAAAACCCATGGTTTTGAGACGTGATGCCGATACGGTTGCCCTCAAAATCTTTGACCGGATGGTTGGCGCCGTGATGGCCGAATTTCAATTTGTAGGTTTTGCCGCCCAAAGCCAGGCCCAAAATCTGATTGCCTAAACAAATCCCGAAAATGGGCAATTTGCCCACGCTCTCACGGACGGTGTCGATCACGTACGTCACGGCCGCGGGGTCGCCCGGACCATTGGATAAAAACAACCCGTCGGGCCGTACTGCCAGGATATCTTTGAGGGTGGCTGTGGCCGGAAACACATGCACCTCGCAGCCTAAGTCCGCTAAGATGCGCAAAATATTCCATTTGATGCCGCAGTCGATAGCGGCAATTTTATACCGGCGCAGGCCCTTGGCCTTCCAGACATATTTTTTCGCGGTGCTGACCGTTTTGACCAAGTCCGCCCCTTCCATCGACGGGGCCGCGGCCAATTTCTTTTGCAAGCTTTGAGGATCAAAGTCCTCCGTCGAAATGATCGCTTTCATGGCCCCGGATATGCGCAAATGGCGGGTCAGGGCCCGGGTGTCGACGCCCTCAATGGCTAAAATTTTATGGTCGTTTAAGTAATCAATGAGTCCCCCGGTGGCCCGCCAATTGGAATGACGGCGGCAAAACTCTTTGACCACAAAACCTTTGACGTGGATTTTATCGGATTCTTTGTCCTGGTCATTGACCCCGTAGTTCCCGATTAAGGGATAGGTCATGACCACAATTTGGCCGGTGTAGGAAGGGTCGGTGAGGACTTCTTGATACCCGCTCATCGCGGTGTTAAAGACAGCTTCGCCTATTGTTTCTCCGGTTTGTTTCAAAGTCCGGCCCCGGAAACTGGCGCCGTCTTCCAGGTATAATAGGGCGTCTTTCATCAATTGCTGCAAAGTATGTTCGTGGGAATCAACTGGCGAGAAGGGAATTTCTCCAGGCCCCAGACACTATAGAAGATGACGTCGCTGTTGTCAAGAAAAATGGGGGGCGACCGGTCCCACGAGAGCCCCAATTTGAGCCGGAGTCAAAGGGACGATGCTAAGCACTTTAGGGACCAGTGTTTCGAGGCCTTGGGCCCGGACCCGCTCCAGCATGGCCGGATCGATCGCCATATCCACGCCGCTGCCTTGCTTTTGGACTACGGTCTTTGCCGTGGCGGCTTGCAAATCAATACCGCCGTCCACAGCCGTCATGGCAGGACTTATTGTTGCTTCGACGCTTATTTCTCGTTTCGTTTTATCTATTTTTGTGTTGAGGCCAAACACGTCATGGATGGCTTGCAGTTTCAGTTCAATCGTCGTCCATTGCTGGTCGCTTAACTCCGGAAGTAATCTTAATTGGACGACATTCCCCACACGTTCCATTGTGACATCAGACTCTCTTAACTCTAAAATGGTATAGAGATCTTCGGGCATTTTGAATGCGGGTTCAGATGTGGAAAGCCCCGCTAGTTTGCCCATCAATTTCTCCAAGCTTGCCACGACGGTAGAATACCGCATACTTACGGTATTTTTATCGGTGCTCAGTGTATAGCTTCGATTAATCACCCCATGCTCCAACATATCCCCATCAATAGGGGCTAAACGATTAATTTCTAGAACCTCAATCAAGTCATCGCCCGCGATAGAATGCAAGTAAGGTTCAGGGCCCGTAAAAATTAATTTGCTGAAACCTACGGTGCCGGCCGACTGACTATGGATGATCACCACCGCTCCGTATATGTAAATATCCGTCAACCCCAGCTGTTCAATGTCCAGTAACCTGAGAGTCTCTCCCTCGAATTGGACCCATAAAACCCCTTCTTTTCCATTGGCACTGGGAACCAAATAGATCTGCCCTTGCTCAAGACTTTGATCTTCCATGACAATAGAGATCGGGGTCTTAATACGTTTTCTGGGGGGCGTGTGGGTTCCATTACCTTTGGCCAATTTTTTGACTTCCATGCCCTGGATGAGCTTTTTTTTGTCTTCCCGAGTTACCGCGACCATGGCTTTACTGGAGCCCAATTCCTCTCTAAACATTTCCTTGGCTTCCTTTATAACTTTGTCCCACTGATTGCGGCTGTACTTTCTTATGTGATATTTTTTCAAATGTTCCGCCTGTTGATCTATGATATCCAATACATCTTGCATTGTTACAACAGGTTGGTGCTGACCCCTCTGCCCCGGCTTAGAGCGCATGTAAATCTTAATGGAATTGATTAAAATTATCCTGTTCTGCTCTGGAAACTCTATTCTTTGCCCGTCATCATCCCCCAAATCTATGGGACTATTTTTATCGATCCTGCTCTCAAGCATGTCCCGGATGGCTTCCCTTAAATTTTCATCATTGAACTGGCGGGATACCAGCTTGTCTATTGCCTTCGATTCCCTTGAAGTTAATCTAAATGCCCTATCGGGTTTTCTCATGGCCTCCGCCTCCATGCCGATAAAATCGAGGCCATTGGGGGCCGCGTTTGCTTGCGGCGCTGGAGGTTTTGCTGATGTCGGGGCCGGCACGGCCCCTGGAAAGCGCGGCATACGCCTGAATTCTGCGCGCATCGACCCCAAATGATGTTCTGCCAAGATTTTTCTCGCCCGGGCGCTGATGGCCTGCAAATCTTCATCGGTTGCTGGTATCGGTACATCACTAAAAACCATAAATACGCTGCTTGGCTGGCGATTCAATTCTTTGACTTTCTTCAGGATCTTTGCTTCCAGAATCTCTGCGTTCGGCCCGCCCACATAATCTGCTGCTAAAGGGCTCATCAAAGGGCTTATCCCAGGATCATTAAGCTGGGTTTTCAAGACGGACATAGCGCGATCCCGTGGCAAGGTGCTATAAAACACTGCCTGCGTTGCAGGCAGATACTCCTGAATCTGGCCGGTGATCCCGCCGGAGAAATATTTTCTGGGTGTGCGTGCGTCTTTACCCGCTGCCGGCGGCCCCTCCTTAATGTAATTAAACACACCCTTTTTGTAGGCCTGAAGATAACGCTCGTAAATTTGCTTTTTTATGCTGGCGTCGGTAAGCGCGATGCCCTTGATTTTGGATTGATCGGTGTACACTTGGTTAAGCAGGGCCGCTTTGAGATTTTTCTTATACCAGCCGGCCAGAATGATAGAATTGAAAATTTGACGCAACGGCGCGAAATGTTTTCCGGTGTTGACCTCGTGTTCGATGGCCGGGACAATGACGTCGCGCAGAATTTTGGCCGCCTGGGTCTTCTCCGCCGGACTTCCTTGTTTTTGCGCCGCCCAGTAATCTTCTTCCAGCATGACTTTCAGGTGACTGCCAATCACAAACACTGTTTGGTTGCGTTCAAAGACTTCGGCCTTGTCCGCCACAATCCACACTTTATTAAAAGTATTGACCGGCGGCAGCGCAGCAGTCCCCGAAAGGGAGACCTGGCTGCTGCCTGCGAGCGATTGCGCCTGGCTATAAATCTTGTCCCAAAATTTTTTGCCTAATTCTTTTTCCGGGTAGATCAATGAAGCGGTCAATTGCTTTAAAATGTAATCTTGCGCCAACAGGTCGCGCCCGAGGTCGGTCTGTCCTAAAGCTTCCGGAATGGTGCGATTCTGCTCGTAAGGCGAGAGGTTGACCCAAAGGTCTTTTTCCGGTAATGCTAGCGAGGCCAAGAAATATTTGATGAGCTTCTCGCCCTCTGTTTGGAGTGCTGGTCCGGACAGCTGGTCCTGGCCGGGATCGACGATAAAGTCAAACAGGAATGGATTGTCTTTGTGGACGGTCAGCCCCCGGATGATCGGCGGGGCAAAGGCCTGGCTTAACGTGAGCATAGCTCCCGGCTCAGGCAGGCCGAGCAACGGCTGGGCCTGCGCCTGGGGAATAGGCGCGATGACGTTTAGGAAAAAGGCAAAAATGAGGGCGAAAACTAGGCTGCGGCACATTGATGAAAGGATACCATATAGGATGAGATAAATCCAGGACGGCATTGGCACGTTTTGGGGACGTTTTTGGCACCGTTTATCCAAAAGCTCGACGATGACTTGTTCTAACTTTTCCACTAGCTGAGGGTCTTGCGGTCCAATCTTGGAGTCATAGCGGGCAACAACTTCGCCATTTCTATGAGCGATAAACCTGTTAGAATTCCAACTGATCGGGCGGTCAAACCTGATTACTTTGGTTAAAGGCAGGGACACTTCTGCCAGAACCTCCTGTGCCCCAATGGGTTATCTAGAAACGGTCCGCTAACATTCGGCCACTACCTCGATTTCCACTAAGGAATCTTTGGGGATGCGCGACACTTGCAGGGTGCTGCGGGCGGGCGCGGTGTCGGCTTTAAAATATTGGCTGTACACTTCGTTCATGGCCGCGAAATCTCCCAGGTCTTTGAGAAACACCGTGGCCTTGACCACTTTATCCAGCGACGAGCCGCCGGCCTCAATGACCGTCCTCACATTCTCCAACACCTGTTTAGTCTGCTCCTTGATGCCTCCGGCCACCATATTTCCGGCTTTATCCAACGGGATTTGCCCGGCGGTGTACATCAACTGACCCACCACCACCGCCTGGTTATACGGCCCCACAGGTAAAGCAGCTTTATCGGTTTTGATAATTCTTTTCATTCAGAAATCCTTTCTTTTTCAAAATTTGAGTGATTTCCCGCAGGCACTGCTGGGTCGGGCAGTCCTGATACCCCAACCCCAAACGGCGCACATAAATATCTTCGACGGATGCGGCCATTTCCGTATCGATCGAATACACGATTTGAGCCCGAATCACCGGCCCGCATGGGCAAATCTTGGCCTTAAGCGACGGATCCAGCCGGACCAGATGCAACACGTCGACAAAGCGGCTGCCGTAGAGGGACATCAAGTGGCTGACGATGTCCGTATCCACTCCGTAACGCGCCGCCTCGGACTTTAAATCCACCTGCCCCAGGCCGCTGCCATACAGCTTATAGGATTCGGAAACGGGCAGCCGATCTTTGGATCGCGGAAAGACTTCTCTAACGCAATCCAACGCAATGGCGCGGTACGTTGTGTATTTGCCGCCCATAACATAATAAACGCCGGAATAGTTGCGTTCAATCACATGTTTGCGCGAGATCTTCGACGGCGATCCGTGTTCGTGCACCAGCGGCCGCAACCCGGCAAAGGTGCAAATCACTTGCGACAAAGAAAAATCCATTTTGGGGAAAAATTGCCGGGCCTGAGACAATAAATAATCAAGGTCCTGCTGGTCGGTGCGCACATCGTCAGGGCGTTCGGCATAGTCGGTGTCGGTGGTGCCGATCAAGCGGTTCCCCCAAAAAGGGATCATGAAAAAGATCCTCTTGTCTTTGAGGCTCTGCAATAAAAACGCGTCCTGGCCGCCATTGCCCCGCAACACCACGTGCACCCCCTTGGTGGTGCGCAAACGGCTGCGGCTGCGCGGAGTGTCTTTGTGCCGCACGAAATCCGCCCATGGCCCCGCCGCCACCACAATGTTGTTGGCCCTCACCTCACAGGCATCCTGCAGGATGGCATCATACAACCGGACCCCGACGGTGCGGCCATTCTCTTTTAAGAAATCCGTCACTTCGCAATAATTGGCCACCTGGGCCCCCCGCTTGCGGGCCATGAGCACATTTTCCAGACAGATCCGTGCATCGTCCATTTGAGCATCGAAGTAAGAAACCCCGCCGAGCAGGCCTTCTTTCCGGATCCCCGGTGACACGCGTGCCATTTCCTCGAGGGACAAATGCCCATGCGAACCCAAACTATATTTACCGCTCAAGAAATCATACAGCCAGACCCCAAGCTTCATCATCCACAACGGGCGGCCCACGCCACGATACACGGGCACAATAAAACGCATGGGTTTGACCAAATGCGGGACGGACTTCCACTGGATGTGCCGTTCCTTCAGCGATTCCGCCACCAAATCAAATTCAAAATTTTCCAGGTAGCGGATGCCGCCGTGCAGGAGCTTGGTGGATTTGCTGGAGGTTCCCGACGCCCAATCGTTTTTCTCAACCAAAGCAACGCTTAAGCCCAGGCTGGCCGCGAGGTTGGCGATGGCCGCGCCGTTGATGCCTCCTCCGACGACTAAGAGGTCAAAATTCTTATTGCTAAAACGCGACAAGTAACGAGGATTCACGCGGCAACCAGTTTTTCCTTGTTCAATTTGGACATCCGTTTAATGGCATATTCGCGGCTCAAGGCCCGCGGGCGGGTCATGGAGTTTTGTTGGTACACGACACCCACCGGCCGGCGGGTCTTGGTGTATTTGGCGCCGGTGCCGGCATTGTGGCTTTTTAGACGCTGCGCCACGTCCTTGGCAATGCCCGTGTATAAACTCCCGTCGCTGCAGCGCAGGACGTACACCGCCCATTCGCGCTTGTGCTGCTTTCGCGCGGACTTCTCTTTACGCAACATTCCTGTCAGCATACGCTTATATTTAGGAGTCATTTAGTTAATTCTATTCGCACCGGCCGACCGCTTGTTTCTGTTCGGCTAATGAGTACGTTTATTTTAGAGTTATTGCTAAATCCATAGATAGGAGTCGCATGGTTCGAAAGTATGGCGTGGGCCAGAACACGCCCCTTTCTGATTAAAAACAAATGTCCATTTTCTTTGGCATCGACTTCATACTGCATAGCTTTTGTTGCTTGTAAAAAAATCCCCTGTCCCTTGTCGGATATAATTTGATATGGCGGACTGAGAACAAGGAAGGTGTCACCATCCGAATTAATAAAAGACACCCTTCTGTCCTTGCCCTCTTTAAGTACCTCTTCAATCTTATTGTCTATTTCCAGCTTTAACGGTGTAAGCACTTGGTGCTTAGAAAAGACCTTAAAAAATCCTAAAGCAACCACCGCAACCATAAAAATAGGAACAAGTTTCTTCATACCTTTAGCGCACGGACAACTGCTTTTTGCCAGCCTTCGTATTTCTCCTGTGCGGATTTTTTGGACATCGCAGGTCGGAATACTTTGTCCACCCCTCGCATCCCGGCCAAATCTTTCACCGACCAAATCCCGGCCATGACCCCGGCCAAGTGTGCGGTGCCGGTGACAGTGGTGTCCACCATTTTAGGACGCACAATGGCACTCGCCAAGAGATCAGCCTGAAATTGCATCAAAAAATTATTGCGGCAAGCACCGCCATCCACGGCTAAAGATCTGATCTTGAGTTTCGATTCCTGCTCCATCAAATCAAAGACATCCTTGGTTTGATAGGCGATGGATTCCACCGCTGCCCGGATGATATGGTTCACATTGGCACCTCGGGTGAGGCCAGTGATGATCCCCCTGGCCTGTGGATCCCAATGCGGCGCGCCCAGCCCCACAAACGCCGGAACAAAATAAACCCCCGCAGTGTCCTTGACAGCGGAAATGGCTTTTTCCGTCGAGGCGGAATCGGGGATGGCCTTCAATTCATCCCTTAACCATTGCACCACGGCCCCGGCAATAAAGACCGACCCCTCCAGCGCGTACACGGCCTGGCCTCTGGCATCGGACGCAATCGTCGACAAAAGTCCCCGCCGGGAAAGGCGCAGCTGCTGGCCGGTATTTAACACCATAAAGCATCCGGTGCCGTACGTATTCTTGACCATACCTGGTTCAAAACACCCCTGGCCGTAGAGGGCCGCCTGTTGGTCTCCCATGACTGCCAAAATCGGAGTCCCTGCCTTAAGACCGGCGACCGCAACGCTGCGGCCAAACTCATGCCCCGACGGAAAAACCTGCGGCAAAATGCCGGCCGGCACGCCAAAAATATCCAGCAGCCGACGGTCCCATTGCTTGGCGCGGATATTAAACAGCAGCGTGCGCGAAGCATTGGTGGCATCCGTCGCATGCGTCGCCCCGCCCGTCAAGTTATACATCAGCCAGGAATCAATGGTCCCAAAACACACCCGGCCGGCCCGGGCCTTGGCTTTCAGCCCGGCGACATGTTTAAGCAACCAATGGAGTTTCGTCGCTGAGAAATACGGATCAAGGCGCAGCCCTGTGGCCGAATGGACATACCCGTGATGCCGACGTAGCCCCGGGCCCGCGCAATAGCCTGCCGTGCGCCGGTCTTGCCAGACAACGGCGCGATGCAGCGGTTTTCCCGTCGAACGGTCCCACACAACCGTGGTCTCGCGCTGATTGGTGATGCCGATGGCGGCGATCGAGCCTGATGCTATGCCGCTCTTTTGAATGGCCCGGCGCACCACGTCCGCCACCGACGCCCAAATTTCCTGGGCATCGTGCTCAACCCATCCAGGTTGCGGGTAATGCTGTTTAAATTCCTGGTAGGCCTTCCCGACGACACGTCCCTTGCGGTCAAACACAAACGCCCTGGAACCCGTCGTGCCCTGGTCAATGCTTAAAATGTGCGCGGACATTATCTGCCTAAACGCCGTTTATTGTTTTCGTAGGAAGGCCCTAAAATTTGGCGGGCCAACTTGTCGCGGTCCATGCCGTTGTCAAAATCGTATTCCATCACCGCAATCATCTGCATGATTTGAGGAAAAGGATTGGCCAGGGCGTCCGGGCTTTGGGACGTCATGTCATCGATCATTTGCGCATATACGGAGCCGGGTTTGCGGATCTTGACGCCTTGTTTGCGCCAGCGTTCAATAAATTCATTGACCGTCATGACCTTGGCTTGGTTGTCAATCAACAAGCCCCACGCTTTGCTGCTGCTCTCAAGTTTTTTCCAGACTTGCGAAATGTCGACGATCTCGCGCACGTCATCACCCAGAGCCTGGTCGCGGGCCTTGGCGCCGGCGGCCAGCACCCCGGCGGCCTGGCTTTCGGCCATGGCTTGCTGCATCCCTAAAATTTGCGCCGCTTCGGCAACCGCGCGGGCGATCATGACCCCTTGAATTTGGGCGATCTGGTTAGCTTGTATTTGCGCCGCCACTTGATTAGCTAAAATCCCCTCAGCAGCTTTGCTGAGCATTTCCTTTTGCGCCCCTTGCACATTGAGCTGTTGAGCATATTGGTTGACCCCGGCGGCAATCTGGTCCCGCATTTGTTGCTGGGCGAGGAATTGATAGGCGGCTTGCATTTGCGCCGCCTGATATTGCGCGCCGACGCGTTTTTGCAGCGCGGCATTCTGGGCCGCGGCCAAACCCATGCGGGCGGCGGCCTCACTAACGGCATTTTGAATCATTTGCTGCTGGATTTGCACGGCGGTCTTGTTTTGAATTTGACCCGCCACTTGTCGGATTAAAATCTCGCCCACCGCTTGCTGCAAAACACCCTGCTGCACGGCGGAAATCTGCTGTTGTTGCATAAACTTGGCCACTTCCGCGACCACCACCGCCTGCACCTGCTGCTGCATGATGTATTCACGGGCAGCCTGAAGTTGTGCGGCCTGGTATTGGGCCGCGATGGCTTGGGTTTCGACCATCATGCGGGCCGCGACCTGCTGCTGCATCGCTTCGTTGACATAGGCCTGCATGCCCAATTGCCCCACCGCTTGCTGCACGGCCTGCATCACCATGCCCTGCTGAATTTCCACCGCGGCTTTCTGCTGGATCTGCACGGCAATTTGCTGGGCCAGGGCCTGCTCCACCGCCTGCTTGAGCATGTTTAACTGCACTTCCTCCATTTGTCTTTGCTGCATGACTTGGGCCATTTGCTGGGCGATTAACGCCTGGGCTTGCTGCTGGGCGAGGTACTGGCGGGCCGCTTCCATCTGGGCGGCCTGATATTGGACGGCCTGGGCTTGGTATTCGGCCACCGCCTGCTGATAGGCCTGCATTTCCGCGGCCTGTTTCTCGGCGATGGCTTGCTGATAGGCTTGCTGATAGGCCGCTTCCTGCTGGGCCTGGATTTGTTGCTGCTGCTGAACCACAGCCGCGGCATGGGCCTGGGAAGGGTAATAGAGCAGTAAAACCGGGAGGACAAGAAGAAAAATCACGACTTATTATAACAAAATAAAAATAGGGGCCAGCCCCCTATTTCTAATTTTTTAAGCTGTGCCCGGCAATTGTACCCAGACGAAATAGGGGGCTGGCCCCTATTTTTCCTATTTTTATCATAGGGGCTTGTCCCTACTTAATGTTTAAGAATGGCACCTTGCTCCTGGCGGCGGGCCGGATTTCAATGATCCGAGGAATAAAACCCGGCACCTGGCCGAACTGGGCCAGGTCTTGTTCCCGCAGCGGTAAGATCACACCTTTGCCGTCGCGTTTGATTTGGAAATTCGTCAAATTAGCGGCGTTTAAATCGATACCTCCGGTCGTCTCAGTGCCAATCATCGCTGCATTACCTTGACCCGCTGCAATATATTTATCCAGCAATTCGAAAACCGATCCTCTCCATGTTTCGGAAGCTTCGGAATCCACAAGCAAAGCATATAAACCAGTCTCATCTACAATGTTGCCATAAAAATGAACTTGATTGGCATCAGTCTCGGCAGCAAGTTTACCCGTGTATTGCGAATACGGCGCCAATTTAAAATGAACATAAATTTCAACTTGTTCCCTCTTTTCCTCATCATATGCCTTCACCGGTGTTGGGATGAGAAATCCTTCGTTTTTCAAATTCTCTAATACTTCATCCGTGATATCAATTTCCACGTCTCGTAAATTGTATCGATCCTTATACCAAATATCTTTTAAAATGATTTTAAAAATTCTTCCGTCATTATCGCGTTTCATCTCAGCTGTTAAAGTATGGCTCTCCAGCCGTGAATCTTCTCCTCCTAATTCTTTGTTCCCTAACACGGGCCGCTGTTGCTCTTTATTTATTCTTAAACCATATCCTTCCTTTTGCAAATTCCCCTGAATATAACCTTGCATGATATCAAACTCCCGGTATTTCCCATTCAGTCCATCCAATTGTGCATGAAAAACTCCTGCAGCCTCGGGGCCGCGTTCTATCATGGCAATTAAAGGATATATATTGTTCATGACATCGCGGTATTTAAAATACCCCTGGACCAAGGATGAAAAAACAAAATTGGCCACCCGGCAATCTCCTAACCCTAATGCCAGCAAGGTCATTAAGTTTGTGTCCGAATTCCCCGAACCATTGACTCCAAATACCTTTGGCGCTGCTTTCGCTCGTTCATCAAATTTTCGATGCGCGGGACCATTGGGATCCTCCATGATCCTTTTTCTTGTTCCCGGGTCCACCAATCCAAACCTTGTTTCAACATAGTCGAGAATGGCTTTGATGGCCTGTTCGTCCCCCATATCCATGAGCCCCACGCCGTTGTCTTTATAATTTCTCATAAAATAGCGAATCAGCATCTGGTCGGCGTAATTCCTGACAATATCCGGAATAATGCCCGCTTTGGCCATATTTTGCGGAAATACCCCCAACAAACGATAACGATTTAAGCTATAGATATGGTCTTCTAGATACGCCATCCCCTCTAACTCCGCAGCCTCGGGAATTGGCCCTTGCCATCGCCGAGCTTCCTTTAGTTGATCAATGGCTGTTTTTAGTCTGCTGTTCTCTATTCCACGCATTTGATTTAGTTTATCCCATCGCTCTAAATGGTCCATCAAGGATTCTAAATCCGGCTGGCTAAACGCCTCTTTCCTGCGCACTGTTGAGACCAAATCATTTAGCCTCGCCTCAAATTCCTTTTGGGCTTGCACTCTAACCGGACTCCGGTCGTCCGATAAAACAATGGCCGTTTCTAATAGATTCGCCCGCGTCCAAAAATCATGCGGATTTGAACGTAAGGACACTTGGCGCACCAGCCTGGCCCATTGTATGGCCTGAGGCATAAGTTCCGTGGGCCGATAAACCAAATTGCGCACAATATTGCTTCCGGGATAATCATTAAGTGGCAGTTGTTTAAAGGCCTTAATATATCCTTGGGTCGATTCTTGCAAATATTTAATGGCCGTCGCTTCCAAAGTTTCCAGCAAGTCATCGGAGTTCAAATCCACTTCCGGCAAATATTTTGGAAACAATTCCCGAAGATAATTAATCCGCCCATTCTCCTCCTGCGTTCTCTCGGATTTGCTCATTAAGACCAGCAATTCAATGGCCAAAACACCTAAATTTTTTGTGGCCGTGGGAAGCCCTACGGATAAATCCGGATAATCTCGTTCTGTATATACGTCCTTTGAATTTTTTCTGATTTGCTCTAGAGGATTTATTGGGTCTGATTTTCTGTCCTCGTCGTTGCGGGGATTTATTTTTAAATACAGCAGCCGATTCAGGGACAAATCATAATAAGCCCGTATAGGTTCAGAGGCCTTAAACAAGGGGTCCGTGGCAGCTTCGTAATAGGCCACCGCCCCTTTAAAATCACCTCTTTTTAAAAACACGTCGAATTCTTTGTATGCCTTTATGCTGTTTTGATTGCGATTGTTGCCATTAATCAAAGACTGTATGCGCTGCTTAGATTGCTCCCACGTCCTACTATGGAACAGGTTTAAGGAGAGCGGTGTGGCAGCAAAACCTTCAAATACGGCCTCAACGTTTTCAATAGAATCTTGGGCAAAGTCGTTCTCCACCGCCGCGGTCATGGCCCGGCTGGGTTGATTCTCGTCATTGAAGCGCGTCATGACCTCGCCCACTGCCCTGCCGACAAATCCTCCCGCGAAATATTTTCTGGGGATGACCTGTTTGCTGTATTTGTCAAAATCTTCCTTGATGTAGTTGTATACGCCTTTTTTAAAAGCAGCGAGGTAGTTTTGATAGATCCGCTCATTGGTTTTGGGGTCTTGGTCCACCCCTTTGACTTTGGCTTGGTCCGCGTAGACCTTGCCCAGCAGGGTTTCTTTTAGGGCTTTTTTATACCAGGCAGCTAAAATCATCCCACTGACAACCTGGCGCAAGGGGGCAAAGTTTTTGCCTTCATTGACTTCCCTTTCAATCTCAGGGAGAATCACTTCTCTCACAACTTGGGCAGATGGCCCTGCCAGGGTATGCGGTGATGTGTGCAGTGTTGCTTTCGCGATGTAGTCCTCCTCTAACATCACCCGAAAATGACTTTTTAACACGTAAACGGTATTGCCGCTTTCATACACCGCTGCTTCATCCGGCACAATCCACACCTTGTTAAACGTATTGACCGGAATATTGGTATGCCCGTACTTTTGGTAGGATTTGGCATAAACTTTGTCCCAAAAAGATTTTCCCAAGCCAGACTCCGGGTACATAAGCGATGAGGTGATTTGCTTTAACAAATAATCCTGGCCTAAAAGGTCCCGGCCCATTTCGGTCTTGCCAAAATTATCGTTGATGATGCGTTGTTTTTCATAGGGAGACAAATTGACCCATTGGTCCTGGTCCGGCACGGTCAGCGAGGCCAAAAAATACTTGATCAGTTTGGTGTACTCCTCTTGTTTTTGCTCCGGGCTTAAATTGCCTTCGCCTTTATGTATTAGAAAATCAAACTGCAGAGGATTTTCGGCATGGACGGTGATTCCCGTTAAATGCGCGGGAACAAAAGCCGCGCTTAAGTTGACCCTGGTGCCAGGCGCCGGCAGCGACCCCACAAGGGGGCCACTTCGTGGAGCAGTGCTCGACGGGGGCAGAGCAAGCTCCCCTGCCAACACGTTAGGCATAGGCATGGAAGTCGCGAAAAAGGCAACCAGAATAAACCTATGCAGAAGAAAATATAAGTTCCGCCATATATACATATAAGTAAAGTGTGCCATATACGGCGGTCGTCGTCAAGGGAGGGGAGATTCCAGAAAGCGCTTTTATGCCCCTTTGGTCAATGCCTGAATAAAGGCATTGGCTTCATTGATGGAGGCGTTCATGTGCTGGATCACTTCTTGAATCTGGGATTGGATGTTGCTGGCTTCGACTTTGAGGGACCCAATGGCTTGGGCATTGAGATTATGCTTTAAATATAGAACATGGTCTTTCAATTGCCTTAAGACAGGCACCATGGCCTTCTCAGAATTCTTCACCGATTCGACAAGTTTATTGTAACGTTGTTTGGTTTCGTTGAGTTGACGTTTGCTGTTGGCCGCGAACGTCGGATTTTGATACTCCCTGGTTTCCTGCTGCCATTCCGCAAACATGGCACCGGCAATGCGGTGCATGTTCTCAATGCGGTTGCTGACATTCGTGGCCTGGTTCTCGGAATCCTCATATGATTTTTTAAGCTTGTTATACATCCCCTCTAAATGGCCTCCGTCAAACGCATACAGTTCCTTTAATTGGGTCATGGCATCTTTAAATTCTTCCTGGGCTTTTTTCTGATCATTGCGCACCGCCACCACCGCGTCCTCGAGGAATTGCCTCTTTTCAACGCCAAAAAACTTTTCCATGGTGGCCTGGTACATGGTTTGACATCCGGCGGCAAGGATCCCCAAAACCATGATGGCAGCTATGTTCTTGTTCATTGCACCCCTCCTGCGGGTTGGGAAAGCTTGGCCAGGGCGGCCTTGGCACCGTCGTGGCCGGCCAAATCAACGGCTTTTTGGTAAAACTCCCTGGCTTGCGACTCGTCGGCAAAAGCATTTTTGAACATTTCTCCCAGCAAAAAATAGCATTGGGCCGGAAACAAGGGATCGGTCTTGGTGCCGAAGCTGGCGATGGCTTTTTTCAATTCATCCTCGGCTTTCTGCAAAACGGCTTTTCCCTCGTCCTGCCGGCCGCCTTTAAAGTCCGCCACGCCATTCCCAAAAAGAATGCTCCCGTAATTCATGTGCCGTTGGGCAGAGGGATCCAGCGCGATCGCCTGGTTGATGAGGTCCAACCCCTGGTCCATCTTCCCCTCATCGATGAGTTCCACGGCCCGGGCTTCCAGGGCATCGGCACGTCCGCGCTGGTCGGGCTGAGGGGCGGCGGGTTGCGCCGGAGGGTCAGGCAAGATCTCTTTGATCTCGTCGCGGAAATAGGTCACCGGCATTTCAATCCCGGTGTCGACGAGAATGGAATCGCCTCGTTCTTTAACAATCTTCCCCTCCACCGTCTGGCCGGACTTAAGTTTGATGAGCTCCGCCCAGGCGGGCGGTGGAAGCAAGACAACGCTTAAAAGAAGGATGATATTAAGACGCATTGGAATGGGTGTTGGCAAGGCTGTTGTCGTCTAAGGTGTCCGGTGCATTGATGATTTGCTGCAACAGCACGGCGGCTTTTTCAGCGTCTTCCGCCTGGTTGGCTTTTTTAAAGATTTCAAAACTGCGGCGGGCGGCCAGCACGGCCGGCAATTTCTTGCCGCTCATTTTATGGGCGATGCCCATCATGTAAAACAAGGTGCCGTTGTCCGGGAAGGCCTTGACCGCGCCGTCGAGGAATTCCGAGGCCCGGGTATATTCGCCGGCCTTAAGCAAAATCTGGGCCAAAATCAAATAGGGGTCCTGGTTGGTGGGATCAAACTTAATGGCGGCATCCAGACTGCCCAGCGCGCCCTGATAATTTTTCTGGCCGAGCATGGTCATGGCTTGGACAGTCAACCGGCGGGCAGCTTCCTTGCGCTGTTCCGCCACGTCCGCCGCGGCCGTTGTCTCTTGGGTATTGGACTGCTCTTTGGGTTGGCACCCGGCCAACACGAAACCCAGAACCGCATACACAAAAATTTTTTTCACAGCGTTCTCCTTTGAATGATCCTCTTTTAGTAATCGCCCCAAAATAGGGGCCAGCCCCCTATTTTTAAATAGGGGGCTGGCCCCTATTTCGCAGATAGATACCGGTGCGTGCCTTCCGCGGCCATGCGGCCTTCCTGGATGGCCCACACCACCAAGGATTGCCCGCGGGTCATGTCCCCGGCGGTAAAAACCCCCGCCACGCTGGTCATTTTGTTGGCATCGGCTTTGACGTTGCCACGGGCATCGATCTCCACGCCCAGCTCCTCCAACATCCCTTTTCTGACCGGGCCGGTAAAGCCCATGGCCAACAGCAATAAGTCGCAGTCCATCTCAAAATCGGACCCGGGGATTTCCTGCATCTTCATCTGCCCGGTGGCCGCGTCTTTGATCCAATGCAGGCGCACCGCGTGCAGCTTTTTTAATTTTCCGTTTTCGCCGGTCAATTTCTTGGTCATGATGGAATAGTCGCGGGTCACCCCTTCCTCGTGCGAGGTCGAGCTACGCAACACAAACGCCCAGTTGGGCCAGGGGTTGTCCGGGGCCCGCTCCTGCGGCGGTTTGGGCATCAATTCAAACTGGTGGATGGAGGCCGCGCCCTGGCGGTTGGCCGTGCCCACGCAATCGGATCCGGTGTCGCCTCCGCCTAAGATGACCACGTGCTTGTCCTTGGCGCTTATCTGCTCCATGGTCGGCGGCTTGACGGCTAAAACATTCTCCACATAGGATTTCATAAATACATCGACGGAATAATTATTGTTGCGCAAATTTTGCTGGGGTAAAAAATACATGGCTTGGGCAACGCCGTCCAACTCGCGGCCGGGGATCGGCAGCTCCCGGGCATTCTCAGCCCCGCCGCAGAGCACCAGGGCATCGTATTTGTCTTTCAGCTCTCTGACGGAAACATCGACACCAACATGCTGGCCAGTTTTAAACACCACGCCTTCCTGGGCCATGCGCTTGACCCGGCGCTCGACAACCCATTTCTCCAATTTAAAATCCGGAATGCCCAGCGTCAGCAAGCCACCGATGACATCATTTTTTTCAAACACCGTAACCTTGTGGCCTTTTTTGTTGAGTTGATCCGCGCAGGCCAACCCCGACGGGCCTGAACCAACCACCGCCACCTTCATGCCGGTCCGGCGCTTGGGAGGATGCGCCTTGATCCAGTCGTTGTTGTAGGCATGCTCGACAATGGCAAGTTCGATATTCTTAATGGTGACCGGCGGGGCATTGATGCCCAGCACGCAGGAATTCTCGCACGGGGCCGGACAGATGCGGCCGGTGAATTCCGGAAAATTGTTGGTTTTATGCAACCGCTCATTGGCTTCTTCCCAGCGGTCGCGGAAGACCAGATCATTCCAGTCCGGGATGATGTTGCCGATGGGGCACCCGTTTTGGCAAAAGGGCACGCCGCAGTCCATGCAGCGCCCGCCCTGCACCCGCAAATCCTTTTCGGGGGGCAGCTCGATGAATTCTTTGAAATGTTTGATCCGCAAAGGCACCGGCTGCTTGGTGTATTCCTGCCGGCCATGCTTCATGAACCCTTTAATGTCACCCATGGGCTATTTGCCTGCCTTTGCTTCCGTCGGGACCGGGGTCTGGGACTTGATGGCTTCCGCCTCTTCCAGCACCCGGCGGTAGTCGCGCGGATAAATTTTGACAAACTGCGGCAGCACGTTGGCCCAGTCCTTAAGGACCATCTCGCCCACACTGCTGTGCGTGTAACGCGCATGTTTCTCGACGAGCCCTTTCAGCTCAGCCACGTCTTTGGCTTGCTTGACCGGGAAAAGTTCCACCATGCCTAAATTGCAATTCTTGGCAAAGTGGCCCTGTTTGTCCCACACGTAGGCAATGCCGCCCGACATGCCGGCCGCAAAATTGCGCCCGGTGGGGCCTAAGACCACCACGCGGCCGCCGGTCATGTACTCGCAGCCGTGGTCCCCCACGCCCTCGACCACCGCGTGGGCGCCGGAGTTGCGCACCGCAAAACGTTCGCCGGCCAGGCCTCTAAAAAACACCTCGCCGCTGATCGCCCCGTACAGCACCACATTGCCGACGATCATATTTTCTTCCGGCACAAATTGGGTTTCCTTAGGCGGGTAAATGATGATGCGTCCACCGGAAAGCCCTTTGCCCACATAATCATTGGCCTCGCCCTCCAAAGTGAGTGTCACCCCGTGCGCCAAAAACGCCCCAAAGCTCTGCCCGGCCGCGCCGGAAAGCTCAATGCCAATGGTGTGATCCGGCAAACCCGCCAACCCGTATTTGCGCGCAATCACCGACGAGAGCATGGTGCCGGCGGTGCGGTTGACATTACGGATGGCGGCAGTGACCTTAACAGGTGTTTGCTTCTCAATGGCCTCGGCGCAGCGCGCAATCAATTCATTGTCCAGGGCCTTCTCCAGCCCATGGTCCTGCCGGCTGCTGTGGCGGATGGCCACGCCTTTGGGTACGTCGGGCTTGTGCAAAATGTTGGTCAGGTCAATCCCTTTGACTTTCCAATGCTCGATGGTGTCTTTGGTGTCCAGCAAGTCGACCCGCCCCACCAGGTCTTCAAATTTGCGGATCCCTAACTCCGCCATGATCTCCCGCACTTCCTCGGCGATGTACAAGAAATAATTCATCACATGCTCTGGCTTGCCGTCAAATTTTTCCCGCAGCAGCGGGTCTTGCGTGGCCACACCGACGGAACAGGTATTCAAATGGCATTTGCGCAGTAAAATGCAGCCCATGGTGATAAGCGCCGTGGTTGAAAACCCGAACTCATCGGCGCCCAGCATGGCCGCGATCACCACGTCCCGCCCGGTCTTTAACTGGCCGTCGGTCTGCACCCGGATGCGGCCGCGCAAATCATTCATGACCAAGACCTGCTGGGTTTCGGCAATGCCTAGCTCCATAGGCAGGCCGGCATGTTTGATGGACGTTTGCGGCGAGGCGCCGGTGCCGCCTTCAAAACCTGAAATGAGCACATGGTCAGCTTTGCCTTTGGAAACCCCGGCGGCAACAGTGCCCACACCTACTTCGGAAACCAATTTCACCGATACCATGGCTTGGTTGTTGGCATTTTTTAAGTCGTGGATGAGCTGGGCCAGGTCTTCGATCGAATAAATATCATGGTGCGGCGGCGGCGAAATGAGGCCCACTCCCGGCGTGGTGTAACGGGTCCTGGCAATTTCCTTGGAAACTTTATGGCCCGGCAGTTGCCCGCCCTCACCTGGCTTGGCGCCTTGCGCCATTTTGATCTGCAGCTGGTCGGCATTGACCAAATATTCTATGGTCACCCCGAAGCGGCCCTGGGCCACTTGCTTGATGCGGCTGCGCCGCCAGTCGCCGTTGGGGTCTTTCTTAAAACGCACCGGGTCTTCCCCGCCTTCGCCGGTATTGGAAAAACCGCCCAAACGGTTCATGGCAATGGCGAGCGTCTCATGCGCTTCTTTGGAAATAGACCCATAACTCATGGCTCCGGTGGCAAAACGTTTGACAATCTCAGCAGCGGGCTCCACCTCGGCAATAGGGACCGGATGCCCGGTGCGAAATTTCATCAGACCGCGGATGTTGGCGATCCCTTGATTTTGCTCATTCACCGATTTTGAATATTGCTTAAACACCTTATAGTTGCCCGAACGCACCGCGTGTTGCAATAACGCAATCGTTGTCGGATTTAATTGATGGTATTCTCCCTCTTTGCGCCAGGCATAGTCCCCACCCTCATCGAGCATGTGGTCGGCATCAGGAAGCAGCGGATAGCCCCGCTGGTGGCGGTTGAGCGCTTCCTGCGCCACAGTCAAAACGTCGATGCCGCCGATGCGCGAGGACGTGGCTGTGAAGTATTTGTCAATGATGGACTCGCCTAAGCCCACCGCCTCAAAAATCTGCGCTCCGCAATACGACTGGATGGTAGAGATCCCCATTTTGGAAATGATTTTGTACAGTCCCTTGTGGCAGGCCTTCAGAAAATTCTTCTGCGCGTCCTTAAACAGGATTTTTTCTTCGAATTGCTCCTCGTCGATTAAAGACTCGAGGGTCTCAAAAACCAAATAGGGATTGATGGCATTGGCGCCATAGCCGATCAAGGCCGCAAAATGGTGCAGCTCCCGGGCCTCGCCGCTTTCTAAAACCAAACTCACTTTGGTGCGGGTGCCCTGGCGGATGAGATGATGGTGCAAGCCGGCACCGGCCAACAGCGACGGAATCGGCACCTCTTTGGTAGAAATGCCGCGATCGGACAAAATAAGAATGCTGCGGCCCTGGGCCATGGCCTCGTCCGCTTTTTTGAAAATTTCCTGCAGCGCCGTCTCCAGCCCCGCCGGACCGGCTTCCTTCTTAAACAGCATCGGAATGAGAGCGCTTTTTAAAGAACCATTGTCTAAGGCGGCGATCTTCGCCAGTTCCTCATTGGTCAAAATGGGCCGCTGGATCCACAGCCGGTGCGCGTGGGCCGGGGTCTCATCGAGCAAATTGCCCTCAGGCCCCAACATCATATCCTCCGCCATAATGATCTCCTCACGGATGGCATCAATGGGCGGATTGGTCACCTGGGCGAAGAGCTGCTTAAAATAGTCATACAAAAGTTTGGGCTGGTCGGAGAACACCGCCAAGGGAATGTCAGTGCCCATCGAGCCGGTGGCTTCCTCACCCAAAGCCATAGGCATGAGCAGCATTTTCACATCTTCCAATGAATAGCCAAAGGCGCGCTGGCGTTCCAGCAATGTCCGCTTATGCAGGCCCGGCACTTTTTGGGGCTGGGGCAACGCCCGCAAATCCACAATGTTGTCCTTTAACCACGCACCATACGGCTGGCGCGACGCGTAGTCTTCCTTGAGTTCCTTGTCGTCGATGATGCGGCCGGCCTTGATGTCGACCAAAAACATTTTGCCCGGCTGCAGGCGTCCTTTTTTAAGCACCCTGGCCTGGTCCACCGGCAACACGCCGGCTTCCGAGGCCATGATTACGATATCATCGCTGGTCAGCACATAGCGGGCCGGGCGCAGGCCGTTGCGGTCAAGCACCGCTCCCACGTAACGCCCGTCGGAAAATGATATGTCCGCTGGACCGTCCCAGGGCTCCATGAAGCACGAATGGTATTCATAAAAGGCCTTCTTTAAAGGATCCATGTCCTGATGCCCGCTCCACGCCTCGGGGATCATCATCATCATGGCATGCGGCAGCGACCGGCCGGAGAGAACCAGCATTTCCAGCACGTTATCAAAGGTGGCTGTGTCCGACCCATGCGGCACCACGATGGGCAGGACTTTCTTTAAATCTGCGCCGAAGGCCGTGGAAATGAATTGTTTCTCTCGCGCATGCATCCAGTTGATGTTGCCGCGCAAGGTATTGATCTCGCCGTTGTGGGCCACATAACGGTACGGATGCGCCAAGGCCCAGCTGGGAAAGGTATTGGTAGAATAGCGCGAATGGATAAGCGCCAGGGCCGAGACCATAGTCTCGTCGGCCAAGTCCAGAAAAAAACGGTCGAGCTGTTCGGCCATCAGCTGCCCCTTGTACACCAGGGTGTGGCTGTTGAGCGAACAAAAATAATAATAATTCTTCTGCGGCAGCGTAGATTCCATGACGCGATTGTACAAACGCTTGCGGACCACATAGAGCTTGCGGTCAAAATCTTCCGGTTTGGTTTTTTTGCCGCGGGCGATGAACAGCTGTTTGAACTCGGGTTCTACGGAGCGGGCCACGTGGCCAATCTTGGTGGAATCGTGCGGCACCGTGCGCCAGCCCAACAGTTTTTGGCCCTCCTCATGAATAATGTGTTCCGTCCACTGCTCGATCTTGTTGCGGTCTTCCAAAGAGGTAGGTAAAAACACCAGACCGCAGGCATAGTCGCCCTCCGGTGGCAACGTAATGTCCTGTTTGGCCATTTCCTTGCGCAGAAACGCATCAGGCATCTGCATCATGATCCCGGCCCCATCTCCAGTTTCCGGATCACAGCCGCAGGCCCCGCGGTGGCTTAAATTTTCCAGGATTTGCACACCATTGCGGATGATGTCATGGGATTTTTTGCCCTTGGTATGGACAATAAAACCCACCCCGCAGCTATCATGCTCACGCTCTGGATCGTACAAACCTTGTTTTGCAGGAAGGCCCATATATTCTTCTTTTTAGAAATCAAATCGCTTGAATTTAGGTGGGTTACAGACTTTTGCGCACACCTTTAGAGCAAAGCATTTTATATATTTTTGGAGGGAAAATCAATGGAAATTACAGGCCCAGCAGGGGCCAAATGCTGGCAACCGGAGTGACGGAAAATATCACAGGAGACAAGCGCTCGATGCCTTCCTGCTGGTAGCGCTTAAGCATGACAGGGTCCACATTCATGATGACGCCGGTTCCTGCTTTATGGAGATTCAGGCCCTTGGCTGCTATGTTCAAATCAATACCGCCCGGCCCTGCGTCCATAGCCGCGTCGTTCAACCAGGTCTTATCGATTATGCTTTGCAATAAGTGCAGCTCTAATACCCCCGAGGGCGAAGACAGGTCCCGTTGGCGCCAACGAGCATTTAAAAATCTTTCCGAATCCTCCGTAAAAGGAAATATTTGAAGGAATTTATCCGCCAGCTTCTGCGCTGGAAGCGTCTCAAGAACACTCGCAAATTGAATAAATTTCGTCAGCACCGGAATCTCCAAATTTGTGGCTGAATAATCTCCCAGAAATTTATTTTTGACAATCATGATCAGTAAGCCAAGGACAAACGAGTTTGCCACCCCTCGTTCGGTGTCCATAAGGTTAAAGTCCAGCTGAATATGCGAATCTCGGTTTCTCTGGTCGTGCACTCGGGCTATTTGAATGGAAGCCAGGGCCGGCATCGCTTGGACCAATCGTTCCAATTTTTCCAGGTCTTTGACATAAGGTGATTTCTGAAAGACTGGAAGTCGGACAATCAGCGTCCCCCTGTTCATGGCAAATGTCAAACGTTCACCGACCATGGAGGTCGCAACCAATGACAGCATGTCAAAAATCTCCTTTTGATCCAAGACTCCCAACTGATACATCGCCTCATACTTGGCCCGTATGGTGTCAAGGGTATTTGTTCCTGTCGCGGGACGATACTTGCGCACAAATGCTTTAAAATAATCGCTGATCAGAGGGTCTTCGGAAGCCAAAATCTGTGTTTTCAACCACGTAAACCGCGGATATTGGCCAATCAAATGATAATGGGCAAGGACCCTCCAGGCGATTTGCTGCACCGCCATGCTGGTGGTTGCCTGAGGGACCCCTGTCAGTTTGGCGCTGAAATGTATTTCTCGGGCGACGATATCATTCAAAAAGGCCAATGTCTCGGGATGAGGAACGCGCATGAAGTAACTGTGCACAAAAAACTCTGTAGCGGCCTCCATGATGACCTCCGCGCGTTGCTCAGAATGCTCATTCGGATTGTGGTAAAATTGCACTGCCTTGATTAAAAACTGCGTCGTCTCTATTCCCTCCACAATATGCACCGACCAGCGTAAGACCAAGTATCCCGCCACAAGTAACACTGCCAAGGTCTCTGCCGACAACATGCCTGTGTCCGCCCCTTGGGAATTTTTCAAGTGACGCTCGATGGCCAAACGGTCCTTGGAGCTAAAAGGCCCGGTGATCATCCAGCTGCCTTGGCCAGAAGACTGGACGCTAACACCTTCGGGAATGCCGCTTGCCTTCACCTGTTTCATCAATCGCTCCAGCTCCGGCGACGCAGGCGGACTTAAGGTGATGCGGTTGCCCTTGTCTGTGATGCGCACGATGCCTGTCTGCACCGCCCTCTTCCAGCCATCGCTGCCGCTGTGCAGCTCCCTCAATCGTTTTTGTTTGGCCTGTTCCTGTTGTATTAAAATGTTGGGGAATTCATTAAGCTTCTCTGCCTTGTGCAGACGGTTGCCCAGATCGGCATAAAAACCGCGCACATCGTCAATGATTGACCTGCGGCGTCCTGCCTGATCAATATATTCCTCTTCGACCAAAAAGCGTTTGATGATCTCTTGGGTAGGAACATTGTTAGGTGGAATGTATTTGACCAGTATGTCCACAGCGGCCTGGGCCCTGACTTCGTCTTGCGGGAAGTGCAGAGCATACATATTCGGGTCAGCGACCATGCGGTCGAACTCGTTTTTGCCCAGATATTGTTCATATGCGGCATAAACCTCTGGCTTTGCCTGCGCAAACGTGGTTTCGATCATCTTCCGCCGGTCCGACCCCCAATGGAACATGTCAATGCTTTTTAAAAAAGCGAGTGCCTCTTCATCCGTCCATTGGTTTTCTCGATTGGCTTTCAAAAGCGCCTCTACGGCTTTGCGGCTGTCCTCAGATGGTATTGGCCTTTGCGACAATTGACCGTCTTCAAATATTAATTCCCCCACCCCAGCGGCCATTCTTTCCAATCCATACTTATCAAAATAGGGGACAGGATTGTCCTCGAGAAAATTGACAGTTCGTGGCGGCCGGCCATATTGGGCAGCCAAGGTGTGCACTTGGATTAAATCCAGGGGGTCCTGCGCAAGCAGGGTCCAAAGCGCGAGGGCCAACGCCGAAACTTTCTTGCCTGCAGCAACCATTGCAAAATCCAATTGAAAGGCGGCGTTATTTTCCTGGGTGAACAGCAAGATCCCATGCTTGTGCAGCACCGGCCAGGCCTTCTTAAGGTTCTCTTTGATGAGCATGGCCTTGTTGGGATCTTTGGGCGGTATCAGAGCGGTTATCCCATCTGGTCTCTGTACGACCATCGCCTTTTTGCGCTGGTCCTTCTCAATTTTCAGTTTCATTTTATCAAGATCTCGCAAAATTTCCGCTGCTTTCGCCGCCGGTGCGTTTGTCAGGCCCATTTCCTCGTCCAAAGCCATCCAAATCCCATCCAATTTTTCGTATTCCCAACCTTGGTGTCCCGCTTGGACATATTTCTCCCCAATATCGTTAAAGTGTGCCATCGGGTCCTCGATGCCTTCAGGAAAAAGTATCCCCTCCGGAGCGATGGACATTGTGCTATTGACCACGTCCTTAATTTGCCCAATCATGAATAAAACATCCGACGATAAGAATTCCTCCCTATACTTTTCCCGACCGATTGTCACACCGATAACCTTCGGATTAGTCTCCATGGCCGCATCTGTGTCCTGAGTGTCCACCCCTGCGGCGACGCTGACCAAGGCATTGTCGATTGAAAATTTCTTTTTAAATTGGTCCTCTGAAATTTGGGCCGGATTTAAATCTCTGGCGATTTCCAAACCGCCGGAGAAATATTTCCTGAGCACGGCTTGGCCGTTGTGCACATCTTGTTTGATGTAGTTAAACACGCCTTTCTTGTACGCCTCAAGGTAGCGCTCGTAGATTTGTTCCTGGACGGCCTTGTCCTGAATATCAATGCCTTGGACTTTGCTTTGATCAGCGTAGACTTGATTGAGCAGCGCCTCTTTAAGGTTCTTCTTGTACCAGCTGGCCAGAATGAGTGAATTGAATATCTGCCTCAGATTGGCAAAATTCTTGCCGGTATTGACTTCCTTTTCCAGCTCGGGCAGGATGACTTCCTTCAGAATTTGGGTGCTGCTATTTTTTGCAGTAGTCCCCTGCGGGGAGGCGGTAGTCCCCTTCGGGGACGTAGCGCTTTTGTTGTTCTTATTGAGCGCTACGTAATCCTCTTCCAGCATAACCTTCAGATGGCCCTCGACCACAAATACAGTTTGATTGCGTTCAAAGACATCGGCCTTGTCCGCCATGATCCAGACTTTATTAAACGTGTTGACGGGCAGCTGGACACTGCTGCCATACATTTGCTGGGCCTTGGCATAAACTTGGTCCCAAAAGGCCTTGCCCAATTCTTTTTCGGGATAAATGAGCGACGCCGTGAGTTGCTTAAGGACATAATCCTGCGCCAGCAAGTCGCGGCCCATGTCGGTTTGGCTCAAGGCCTCGGGAATGGTGCGGTCTTTTTCATACGGCGAAAGGTTGACCCATAAATCTTTCTCCGGGATGGCAAGCGACGCTAAAAAGCACTTAATCAACTTTTCGCTTTCGGCTTTCAAGGGCACACCGGAGAGTTTCTCCTGCCCGACATCGACGATAAAATCAAACAGGAAAGGATTGTCTTTGTGCACGGTCAGGCCCTTGATGATGGGGGGCTGAAACGCCGGGCTTACATTGACCATGCTTCCCGGTTCGGACAGACCAAGCAAGGGCTGGGCCTGGACTTTTGCGACGGGCAAAGTCGTACAGGTCAGAGCAATAATTAAGAGAATGCGTAAGGATTTTTCAAGCATACGGAAAAGTATGCCATATAATATAACACATTTCAAGCCAGGGGCTTTTGCGCGTTCGCGTCATTAGGAGGAAAACGGTGGCGGATAAGCTGCCAGTACATCTTTAAGGCAGTGGACCAGCGCATCTTTTTGCCTTCCTGGCGGGTGCGGGCTTTGTAGCGGATGGGGATTTCTATAATGCGGAGGCCTTTTTTGAGGAATTTGACTGTCACTTCCGTATCAAAACCAAAATGGCTGGAATGGATGTCGATGCCGGCCACGGCTTCGCGGGTAAACATTTTATAACATGTATTAATGTCCGTAAGCCGCTGGCCCCACAGCAGGCCCAAGGTGCAGTTAGAAATCACATTGGCATAACGGTTGATTGGTTTCATCTCTTGGATGGACCCCAGGAACCTGGAGCCGTAAACCACTTGCGCCTCCCCTTTTAATATGGGCGCCAGCAGCAACGGAAGCTGCTGGGGGTCATATTCTAAATCAGCGTCCTGCACCACAAAAATGTCGCCGGTGGCCTGTTTGAGGCCGTGCAGCAAGGCAGCGGTCTTGCCGGCATTGGCCTGGTGAAAAACCTTGATGAGCGGGTCGCCGGCCCGGCGATTTAAAATGGCGACGGTCCTATCGGTTGACCCGTCATTGACCACCACGATTTCCTTGGACATGCCGTCGGGCAGGACCACGGCCTTGATTTTGTCTAGAATAGGGCCGACGGTGTGCTGCTCGTTATACGCCGGGACGATGACCGAGAGGGTCTTATTCATTGTATTTGTTGGTCAAGGGCAGACGCCAATCTTTGCCGAAGGCGCGGGGGGTGATTTTAATGCCTGGCGGGGCTTGGCGGCGCTTATATTCGTTACGGTCGACCAATTGGACTGTCTTCTGCACATACTTTAGAGACAGCTTGGGACCGGCAATGGCGCTGGGCGCGCGATGCCCTTCGATGTATTGAGACAGCACCTGGTCCAAATCTTCGTAGGGCCCTAAGTTTTCCTCGTCGGTTTGGTCCGGCCGCAATTCTGCCGACGGGCTGCGCAGCAAAACACTTTTGGGCACCGGCGGTGTCCGGGTCTGGGAGTTGCGCCAACGGGCCAGCTCGTAGACCTTGGTTTTGAAAATGTCTTTAAGCGGCGCAAAGCCACCGGACATGTCGCCGTAGAGCGTGCAATATCCCACCGCCATTTCACTTTTATTGCCGGTGGTCAAAACCAGCCAGCCGAATTTATTAGAGAAAGCCATCAGGATATCGCCGCGCAGGCGGGCCTGCAAATTTTCTTCGGCGCTGTTGGGCGCGGTGGTGGCAAACCACGGCTCCAAAGCGGCCAAATAATGTGCGTAAATGCGTTTGATAGGGATTTCCAAAAACTCGATGTTTAAATTCTTGGCCACCGCCGCAGCGTCTGCCCGGGTGGCTTTGGAATTAAACTGGGAGGGCATGGAAATGCCCACCACGTTGTCCTTGCCCAAAGCATCGACGGCAATGACGGCAAGCAGGGAAGAATCAATCCCCCCGCTTAAGCCCAGCGCCACTTTGGAAAAACCATTTTTATTGACATAGTCGCGCACGCCTAAGACCAGGGCCTGATAAACCTCCTCGGTCGCATCCATGGCCTCCGGAATCTTGCCCGCGGGCTTGCTCAAATCGACCACCAAAAGATCTTCGGCAAATTGTTTGGCACGCCCGAGGATTTTGCCGTCTGGAAGAATGGCCATGCTCCCGCCGTCGAAAACCAATTCGTCCTGGCCTCCGACGGCATTGACATAGAGGAGCGTCGTCTTGCATTCTTTGGCCCGCCGCATCAAGAGTTCCTGGCGCCTCTGCAGTTTGCCTTCTTCATACGGAGACGAAGAGATATTGATGAGGACCTTGGCGCCGGCCTTGGCCTGGCGGCTGTAGACCGCACCGTCGACCCAAATATCCTCGCAGATATTGACCCCCACTTTTACGCCACTAATTTGAAACAACCCATCGCTGCGGCCCGGCGTAAAATAACGCTTCTCATCGAACACCCCGTAATTGGGCAGCTCTTGCTTGTGATAAATATCCTGGACTTTGCCTTTGGCAATATGGGCGGCAGCATTGTAAATTTTTCCTGACCCGTCGCTGTCCACAAATCCCACAATGGTGCTTAAGCCATGCACCTTTTTGGCCAGCGCATCCAAGGCCTTTAAATTGCTCTGAATAAAATGGGGTTTAAGCAGCAGATCTTCCGGGGGGTACCCGCAAACAGCCAATTCCGGAAACACCACGGCATCCACTTTCAGCTTGGCAGCCGCAGACACGGCAGCAAGAATCTTCTGGCTGTTGCCTTCCAAGTCCCCGACGGTGGTGTTAATTTGAGCGCAGGCGATTTTGAGCATTATGCACGATACCTAGAAAATTTTGATAAATGGTTTGGGCTTGCCGTTCAAAGCTGGACTTGTATTTCCAATAATCGTCGAGCATGGATTTGGCATGGTCCCGGCGGCCGGGAATGTCTTTCTCGATATACTCATCGCACCACTCTTTGATGCTTTTGTCGGTCACCTCGACGTGAAATTGCAGACCGTAGGCGTTCTTGCCCACTTTGATGGCTTGGTGGGGGCAGCCGGAGGCGGTGGCTAAAAGTTGGGCGCCGGCCGGCACCTCAAACATGTCACCATGCCAATGGTAAATGGGTTCGCCTTGCTGAAAACCTTTAAAGAAGGGATCGTGCTTGCCCTGGTCAGTGAGTTTTATATGATACCAGCCGATTTCTTTGACCGGGGACTTGCCGACGCTCGCCCCGGCGGCTTTAGCCAACAGTTGCGAGCCCAGACAAATGCCTAAGAATGGAATCTCCTGCTTGAGCACTCTCTGGATGAAGGCATTCTCGGCCGCCAAGAAAGGATATTTGTCCTCCTCGTCCACGTTCATGGGACCGCCTAAGACCACGACCGCCTCGATGCCACTCAAATTGGTTGGCAATGCTTCGCCAGCACCGAGCTCCAGCACCTTAAACTCAACGCCGCGCTCCTTAAGAAAATCTCCCAGCGTGCCGGGCCCTTCAATATCGATGTGTTTGATGATCAAAAACATACTTATGTTTCACTCGCCATAGTGTGTGCGGGTCCGCTTAATATAAATGATCCGATGCTCCTCATCAATGGAATAAAGAATTCGATCTTTATAAGATAGTCGGTAAGAGTAGTTTCCTGACAGTTCCCCAACTAATTTTTTTCCATCATATGGATTTATAGCAATGGTTTGTTCAAGAATATCGCGGAGTTTTTTCTTAAGTTTTGGAGGCAATTGTTTGACATCTTTGATTGCCCTCTTTGTGAATCGTATCTCAAAACTTCTTGACCTAATCACCCAACGCCTCATCTATAGAATAAGTCTTGCCTTGCTTGATTTCTTTGTCCGCCTGTTTAATGCTTTTGGCCATTCCTGGCACTGATAAAAGCTCGAGAGTCTCCAGAAGTTCCTCATAATCTTCTTTAGAAAGAAGCACAGCGTTGCCTTCTTTGAAGGTAATTTCGTATATTCTGTGCGATTTTTTTAAGGTCTTAAGCATGGTAAACCAACGACTGCGCGCGTTTGTGGCTGTTACTGTGGTGGTCATGGCATCCCTCCTATGTACATATTTATGTACATAATATACCATGCGGTGGTCTTGCCCGCAAGGCCATTGTATAAAAGGGCGGATAATGATCATCCGCCCTTTGTTTACATTACTGGGTAAATTGGATTACGGTATGTGTCCCAAATTTAAGCATTCATGAGCAGCATTTCTGCGTAGCTGGGTACGGGCCAGTAATCGGATGGAACATATCCTTCCAGCTCGTCAACGGCAGTGCGCACGCTCGTCATGGCGGCCAGGATCTTGGCCGCGTCATGTTTTCCGAGGGCGGCTTCCAAACCGTCCGCCTCGGTGATAGCATCGTCGATCAAGCTGGAGATCACCTTAAGCATTTTCTTTTGCGCCGTGGTTTTGCCGGCAGTACCAATGGTCTTTAAATTTTCCGCCAGCTCCTTTTGATACGCAATGGCTGCTGGAACAAACTGTGTGCGGGCCATGGTCAGGGCGCAATTGCCTTCCAGTGTCACCACGGTGTGGTAGGCATGTTTGTTGATTTCATACCGGGAAGCAAGTTCTATCTCGCTTAAGACCCCATTTTTGGAAAAAACATCGATATTTTTCCTCAGTTTTAAGGTTTCCAGTGCTTCCGGCGTGGTTTTTAAATTCGGAAGCCCGCGCTTCTTGGCTTCGGCGTGCCACGCGGCGGTGTAATTGTCGCCGTTAAAGAGAACCCTCTTGTGTTTCTTGATGATGGCCTGCAAAACTGCTTGCAGACTGGTGTTAAAATTCTTGCCGGCCTTCTTGTCCGCTTCCAGCTGGTTACAGATTTCGCTGATGGCCTGGGCCACGATGGTGTTGAGCACCAGATTGGCGGCCGACGGGTTCATGTTGGAACCGACCGCCCTAAACTCAAACTTGGCGCCGGTAAACGCAAACGGCGAGGTGCGGTTGCGGTCGGTGGTGTCTTTGGCCAGCGACGGGAGCGCATCAACGCCAACGTTGATCTCACCGCCCTGCTTGGACGTTTTGGCGCCGCCCTTCTCAATTTGCTCGACAATATCATACAATTGCTCGCCTAAGAAAATGGAAACGATGGCCGGCGGGGCTTCATTGGCGCCCAGACGATGGTCGTTTCCTGCCGTGGCCACGGACACCCGCAGCAAATCGGCATAGGTGTCGACCGCTTTGATAATGGCGCACAAAGTAGTCAAGAATTTGGCATTTTCATGCGGGGTCTTGCCCGGGTAAAGCCAATTTTTTCCGTCGGGGCCGACAATGGACCAGTTGTTGTGCTTGCCGGAACCGTTGATGCCGGCAAAAGGCTTTTCATGCAAGAGGCAGACCAGGCCCAAACGATCAGCCGTCTGGCGCATGATTTCCATGGCCATCATGTTGTGGTCCACCCCTAAATTCAAATCCTCGTAAATAGGAGCAATTTCATACTGCGCCGGGGCCACTTCATTATGCCGGGTCTTCGACGGAACACCCAAGCCCCAGAGGGTGCGGTCCAAATTTTCCATAAAGGCCATGATGCGCGGTTTAATGGCGCCGAAATAATGGTCCTCTTGCTGTTGATGTTTGGCAGGTGGGCAGCCAAATAGTGTACGGCCGGTCTGCACCAAGTCCATACGCGCCTGGTAATGCTCCTTGTCGATTAAAAAATATTCCTGCTCCGGACCTAAGGTGCAATACGCGCGTTTGCCCTTGGTGTCTATGCCGAACAAATTTGCCAGCCGGCAAACCTGCTTGGACAATGCGGTCATGGAGCGCAGCAAGGGGGTTTTCTTGTCCAAGGCCTCGCCGTGGTAGCCAATATAAAACGTGGGGATGCACAAGGTGGTTGCTTCCGGGCCTTCCTTAATAAAGGCCGGGGATGTCGGGTCCCAGCCGGTATACCCGCGGGCTTCAAAAGTGGCACGCAAGCCACCGGAGGGGAAAGACGAAGCATCCGGTTCGCCTTGAATGAGTTCTTTGCCGGTAAAGTTCAATATGATCCCGCCTTTATCGTCCCAGCTGATAAAAGAATCATGTTTCTCCGCAGTGACCCCGGTCATAGGTTGGAACCAATGGGTAAAATGGGTGGCACCTTTTGAGATGGCCCATTTTTTCATGCCTTCGGCCACTTCATCGGCAATGGCGGTCTCTAATTTGCCGCCTTCTTTAATGGTCTTTTCAATGGATGCATATGCTTTGGGCGAAAGGAATTCGCGCATCGCTTTAAGTGAGAATACGTTTTGACCGAAGTATTCAGGCAAATGCTCGCTGAATGTGCCTTGGCAACAGCTCTCTTCTGCGCAAGCAGCCTGGATGACTTCCTCACGTGCGTGACCCATATTTCCCCCTAGATTGAATGGTCGATGTGACTGAAAATAAAAATCCTCCTTGAAACGACCATCATTGGTTTTCAAGGAGGACTTCTTTGCCCTCAAATAATATCCCTAATATAGTGAAGCCCAACGCTGTTGTCAAGAATTTTCAATCGGGCTAAACCCCGGCGAGAACATCGTTTTGCGGGGGCTGTTCCATGCCGATCGCCGGCCAAATATTGCTAATGGGGCTGATGCGATAAATAACCGGAGTCAAACTGTTGATTCCTTCACGTTTGATGCGCTCCAACATGGCCGGGTCAATGCTCATCTGTACCCCTTGGCCGTCTTTGCGCATCTTTAAACCGGTGTCGAGCTTATGTAAATCGATACCGCCTGTGGTGTTGTCTTTACGTACTTCTGCCGGTTTATTTGCGTCTATCATAGTCGCCAAAACTACGGTCGCAACCGAAGCTGCAATTTTCGACATACGGAACTCTACAATAATCTGGCCTGGGTCTAGGTTTGGCGTGAAGGCATATAAATCATCCCCAACCCTCAATTGTTCAAGAATTTCAATCCCTTTTTGTGAATATGGGATATTGGCCACGAGGGCATGATCAGCGTCTCGAAGCGAAATAGCCTTAGCTTGATCGCCAAATTCATTGGTAAGAATTTCTTTGACAATGGCTGCGCGATCACGTTTTAACTTAAGCGTGCTCGTCTTGCGCATTTCTCGGAAAAACCTTTTAAATCGGGGATCAACTTTACGCTTGGGATCGGCTAAGCCTTCTAATATATCCTCGGCCAGATCTTTAGCGTCCTCTGAACCATTATTTGCACTAACGACCACTGCCCAATAGAAATCTAAAGCGTCCTGCCATCCGCTCATCGGTAGATCTGGACGCTGCCCTCTACGAGATGGGACACTCATTTTAGGGTTGACCGGAAACAAAATTAAATTTTTCAGGCTCTCTTTATCTCCTTCACTTAAAGATTTGGCACTTGCAATATAGGCCGTCACACTTTCTTTGGTCAAATCTTCAGCTAGTTTATATGTTCTATTTTTCCCGGAGGGCTCCGGCACAGCCTGAATAAATCCTTGGGCTCCGCTTTGAGACTGAGACGTCAGTTCAGTCCATTGTTGATATGTCAGATAAACCACAGTGCCCAACGAAAACAATAAAGCAGATCCAGCGATCACATTAGTTAAGTTAAATCCCTTAGATTTTCCCATGCTAAAGCTACCCTTCGGGCCATTGACGTTAATATTCCCAACCTCCTGCTCCACACGCAGTGTTACCACCCTTTTTTTCCCATGCTCATCTCTCTCTTCATAGGTATAGTGAATCCGGGGGCGTGGAACGTTTTCTTTTTTTTCACTGACTATCTCAGGGATCTTCGGTGAATCCTTATTCCCCCATACAGGTAAATGTAATAATGCCCCCAGACCTTTCCTCTTCGTCGCTTCCGTTGTGCCATTATTGATGCGCGTTGTTTTTCCGTTTTCTTTATCCTTTTCGTCATCTGCATTGTCCGACATGGCCTGATCGAGGGTTGTCTCTTGAGGCTCCTGTTCAAATCCCGCATTGACCATGCGTAATTGCTGATTGTCTGCACCGATCATCGCCCTACTGGCTTTAGCAACATCGTCCGTGATGGATACCAAAGCAGTATCGAGCGGGCCACCTCTTGTGGTGAATCCGCCGGAAAAATATTTTTTAGGAACCCTCCCCCCGCCAACGCCTTGTTCTTCCTTAACGTAATTGAAGACTCCTTTTTTGTACGCGCGCAGATACCGGTCAAAAATTTTCTCCACAAAAGTTTGATCTGCCACATCGATGCCTTTGACTTTGCTTTGATCCGCATAAACCTGATTGAGTATGGCCTGCTTAAGTCTTTTCTTATACCAATTGGCCAAAATCATAGAGTGGACAATCTGGCGCAGCTGGGCAAAATTTTTACCCGAATTGATTTCCTGCTCGATTTCCGGCAGGACCACGTCGCGGATGATTTGGGAGGTCCGACTTTCTTTGTTCGGTAAGAGTCCCGCCGCTGTGTTCTTATGAAGCGCCAAATAATCTTCTTCCAGCATGACTTTTAAGTGACTCTCAGTGACAATGGCAGAATTCTTATGTTCAAAAACTTCCGCGCGGTCCGGGACGATCCAAACTTTGTTAAATGTATTGACCGGCAACTGGGTGGAGCCATACAGTGCCCCCACCTTCGCATAAACCTCGTCCCAAAATTTCTTGCCGATGGCCTTTTCTGGATAAATGAGCGATGCGGTCAATTGCTTGAGCATGTAATCCTGGGCCAATAGATCACGGCCCATATCGGTTTGAGCCAGGGCCGGCGGGACCGTGCGGCCTTGTTCATAGGGGGAAAGATTAACCCAAATGTCTTTGGAAGGAATGGCAAGGGCCGCTAAGAAATATTTGATCAATTTTTCGGATTCTGCTTTTAAAGGTTCCCCGGCGATATGGTCTTGCCCGACATCCACAATGAAATCAAACAAGAATGGGTTGTTCGCATCGATGGTAAGACCCTTAATAATGGTCGGCTGGTAGACAGAACTCAAAGAGACCATGCTGCCGGGCTCGGGAAGCCCCAGCAACGGCGTGGCCCGCGCAACAGGCGCCTCTAATGAGAATACAAAGATAAACGCTAGAATACTGTGGGAAATTTTTTTGGGCATAGTTCTTCCAAGTACATGGAAACTCAATATAAGGATACCATATAATATAAAAAAGAAAAGGGGGGACACATACCGTAACCCAATTTTAATTGGGTTACGG